>JAQAZR010000443.1:0-28518 GCA_032127235.1 Deltaproteobacteria bacterium | reverse complement strand
CCAAGCAGGGCCGGGACGGCCGTTTTGATTTTCTGGATCGGCAGTTGTTCGCCGATCACACCGGTTGAGGCCACCAGCACCTGCTCCTCGGGCAGATCGAGTCCGTCGGCAACGGCTTTCGCCATGGCCAGCGCGTTCTGTATCCCCTGCTCGCCGGTACAGCAGTTGGCGTTGCCGCTGTTGACGACGATGGCGCGGCCTTTGCCGGTTTGGATTCTCTTGCGGTCCAAAACGACCGGTGCGGCTTGAATCCGGTTGCGCGTAAAAACGCCGGCTACGGCAGCCGGAACGGTCGAAAAGATCAACCCCAGGTCCTTTTTGCCGTTTTTTTTCAGTCCGGCGGCCACACCAGCCGCCTGGAATCCGTTGACGAAAAATGTCTCTTTCATGTCATTGCCACCTACTCCCCTAACGGGCATCGCCGAGACGAACCGGAAATAAATAGGACGGCACGGTGCCCTCGGCGAAGTGAAAGACTTCCCGCAAACCCGCCGCCGCCGGTCTGGACGTTCGTGATGTCAGGAGATTAAAAGTAACCGATTTTGTATTGCATCACAACGAAAAAACGCTCGCCCGAAAACTCCCGTGACCGTTTCCGGAGGGGGGTAAAAAGTCTTTTGGAACAGTTTGTTCTGTGTTACAAACGCAAAACTCGACGCCGGTCCGCCGCTCCGGCAGGTCGGATGTGCGGTTTGACAGCCGCCGTGGATTCCCATACGATTCGTACCAACCCGCTGCTTTATTCAGGAAGGACCGAGACTGAAAATGAAACCGTTATCCGTTTTTTGCCGCAAGTGTGGACATCGCCTTGAACTGCAAAAAACCTGAAAAACAGTTTACCTGTATTGCAGGTCCTGCAATGCCACCCTTCCTATCCGGACCTGTTCAGAGAGCCTGGATGAATCTTTTGACGACGCCCTGGCCGACGTAAGGTGCGACAGGTTGTGATATTTGATCGTCCTCGACAGCATATTTCCGGTTTTCGGCCTCATTTTTCTGGGCGTCGCTCTAAAGCGCATGCATCTGACAACCGATGCGTTTCTTTCGGCCTCAGATCGATTGGTCTACTTTGTTTTTTTTCCGCTCATGCTGTTCTGGAAAATAGGCGGTGCCGGGACCGTCAAGATCGACTGGTCCCTTTGTGCCGCCAGCCTTGGCGCCCTCTTGTTCATTTACGGGTTGAGCTGGTTCGGCATCCGAACCTTCAAGGTCACCGATTATCAGGCCGGAACTTTTTCGCAAAGCTGCTACCGCTTCAACACTTACATCGGCATGGCCGTTATCATCACTGCCTTGGGGGAAGAAGCCGTCGGCATCTTCGGCATTCTGATCGGGTTCATGATTCCGGTCATCAACCTGCTCGCCGTCACGACCCTGATCTGGTACTCCGGCAAGACGGTCGGCGCGCACGAAAGAAATCGCCTGCTCATTCGGGCCCTGATTTCGAACCCCTTGATCCTCGGCTGTGTCGCCGGTATTTTGTTTGCCCATATTTTTCACCGTTTTCCGGTTTTTGTGGACAATACGTTGCGCCTCACCAGTCTCGTCACCCTGCCGTTGGCACTGCTGTCGATCGGCGGCAATCTGACCTTTTCGAATTTTAAAGCGTACTATAAACCGGCCTTGCTCGCCGCGGCCATCAAGTTGCTGGCGCTGCCGGCGGCCGGATTCCTTTTTCTGCAGCTGTTCAGAGTGACCGGACTGTCGCTGCAGGTCGGCATGCTGTTTTTCGCCTTGCCGACCTCAACCGCCATATTCATATTGTCTTCGCAACTCAACAGCGACATCCGGCTCGCATCCGCCGCTATCGTGATCTCGACCCTGCTCGGGATCGTTTCGCTCACGCTGGTGTTGACTTTCATCACCTAGCGGAGCGCTGATCAGTCACCCATAACGCATCGATTTTAATTTTCGGCTTCACTTCCGCCGTTGCTTCCGGTGGCCGCTATGCAGCTTGGCAATTTCAAGATGACCATAGAATACGACGGTTCCGACTTCCATGGTTGGCAGCGTCAGAAAGGGTGCAGGACCGTTCAGGAGGAAATCGAAAATGCCCTCCATACCGTGATCCGACAAAAAATCGCGGTTACCGGCTCCGGACGCACCGATGCAGGGGTTCATGCCCTTGGCCAGGTAGCCAGTTTTAAATGCATCACACGTTTGGGTCCCGAAACAATCCAAAAAGCCCTCAACAGTCTCCTGCCGGATGCCATCGTCATTCGCGACTGCAAACCGGCCGTGGCGACATTTCACGCCCGCTACGATGCCAGATGCAAAACCTACCGCTACCGCATCTTGAACCATCCCCTGGCGATAGCCGTCGGACGCCAATACGCCTGGCACATTCGCCGTCCACTCGATCTCGATGCCATGCGCAGGGCCGCCGCCATTCTGGTCGGCCGGCACGATTTCTCGGCGTTCGAAGGAGCCGGCAGCCCGCGATCACATGCGGTTCGACAGGTCTTCAGGGCCTTTATTGACAGGGAAGAAAAAGCCGAATTCCTGGCGTTCGACATCGAAGCCGACGGCTTCCTGCGGTTCATGGTGCGGAATATCGTCGGGACACTGGTGTTGGTGGGCAGCGGTAAGATCAGTGTGGCGGAATTCGAAGCGATTTTGCTGTCAGAGGAGCGCGAACGCGCCGGCGCCACGGCGCCTCCGCAAGGCTTGTTTCTGATGTGCGTCAACTATGAGTGACGCTATGGGATTGAGCCGGGCATCGATCGTCCGGCGTGGTTTTCAGGTGCCCTTAATCAGCAGTGGAGGCGGTTTCTACGGACTGCTGGTGGCTGCGCTTGATCCCCTGGATCTGCTGGTTGTAGAATGCAATCACTTCCCTTCTACCCAGCATCCCGATCAATTTGCTGTGGTCATCGTCCGCCACCACCGGCAGGCTGTCGATATTCCTGATGGTAAACTTCTGCAACACGGAGTTCAGGTCTTCCGAAGGGGTGGCGAAGATGATCGTGGAAGTACCGATGTCCTTCATGACCACCAATTCCTCAATCTCCTGTGAAAAAAGGACCCCCCTGACGTCGTTGATCGAAAATATGCTCACCAGCCGCTGGTCCTGGTCCATGACCGGAAAGTAATGCTGGTCAGTCCTGGAAAAGTAATTCTTAAAATCCGAAAAGGTCATGTCCTGTGGTATCAGCCGGACCTCTTTAACCTGATCCATTAGATCGCGCACCCGGATCGTCTGGAGGATATCGACGAAGAACTCTCCGGCGTGGGCCGGTGAGTCGACCCTGCTTTTAACCTGGCGGTGAAAAATGGTCCATTTCCGCGCGGCAAGGTAGCAGACCGAACAGACGGCCAAGCTCGGCAGCAACAGGTGATAGGAGTTTGTCATTTCGCTGACGAAGATGATCGTGGAAATCGGCGTATTGGAGACGGCCGTGAAGAAACCGGCCATGCCGACGACCACGAAGGCACCCGGCTCGGTCACCACGGTCGGCATGAAATGGTGAAACATTTTTCCGACAACACCGCCCATGGCCCCGCCAATCACGATCGAGGGGCCGAAAACCCCTCCGCTGCCACCCGAGCCGATCGAAAAGGAGGTCGTCAGCACCTTTCCGATCGCCAGGAACAGCAGAAATGGGATGGTCAGCTGATCCTCAAGCGCTTTTTGTGCAAAGCCATAGCCGAAGGCCAGGGTTTGTGGCAGAAAGAAACCGATGATTCCGGTCAGCAGACCGCCGAGGGCTGGCTTGAGATGGTTGGGAATATTTATTTTCTTGAACAGCGCAATAGTGCCGTAGAATGTCTTGACGTAAAAAATACCCAGGCCGACCAGCAGAAAGGCCAGCACAAGGTAGGGCCCCAATTCGAGCGGGTTGCGAAAGTGAAAGTCCGGTGACTGAAAAAGCGAGCCCCAGCCGAAATTAAGGCAGAACAGGCAGTAGGCGACCACCGATGAGACGCCGGCAGGAATGATGACCTCGGATTCGAATTCCGGGTCACGATACAGCACTTCCGCAGCGAAGAGCGCTCCGGCCAGCGGGGCCCTGAAGATGCTGCCCACCCCGGCGCCGACACCCGCCGCCATCATGATCCGTCGCTCGCGATCCGTCAGCTTGAGTTTGGTGGCCAGAAAAGACCCAAAACCGGCACCGATCTGCGCGATTGGTCCCTCTCTGCCGCCAGAACCACCGGTGGTCAAGGTCAGGGCCGAGGCAATCGTTTTGACAATGGGGACCCGACCGCGGATAAAACCACCTTCGTTGTGGTACGCGTTTATGGCGGCATCGGTCCCGTGGCCCTCGGCTTCGGGGGCAAAGGTGTAGACGATCCACCCGCTCAATAGCCCGCCCAAAGAGGGCAGAAACAAGAGCATCCAACGGTTGAAGGGTGTGGCGGTAGGCGCCAGCAGGTGGTGCTCGCCGGCCGGAGCCGGTGGTCGGTATCCGGCCAGGAAGTCCAGGAAAAAGTGGAGACCGATCTGGGTCAAATAATGGAATACGATCGACCCCAGCCCTGCAATGATGCCGATCAGAACAAAATAGAGGGTCCATTTACCGGCATCGGCAAAATTGAACGACCGCCCCTTTTTGATCAATGTCTTAACGCGGCGTGTTGGTCCTCCGGACGGGATCATGCGGTATCCTGATAAAACTTTTTACGTGCTCAGATCTGTGACACCCTGCAGGATGATGTCAAACAGCTCGGCGATATTATCCTCCTCGATGCAGGAAAAGGCGACGCGCAGGTTTTTCTCGCCAATCGCGATCAGGCCTACGCCGTGGTTGTCCAGCAGATGCCGACGCAGTTTTTCGGCATCGACGGTTTTGAGCTTGAGGCACATGAAGTAGCCCGAATTGAAGGGATAGACATCCCAGGCATCGCCAAATTTCGGATCCGCCAGGACGGCCTTGACCTGCAGTGCCCGTCTCTTCAAAATCTCGAACTTTTCGGCTTTTTCGGCCGCAAAATTTTCACTGAGCATCGATTTCAGTACGATCGACTGACTGAGGTGGGAAGCGTTTGAAATGGTTCCCCGCACACACCCGGCCGTCTTGCGCTCCAGCGCATCGTAAACCGGCGCCGGGTCGCCATCGACGAGCGCACCGTATGTCATGAAACCAACCCGCAGCCCCCAGACGAAATTCTCCTTGGTACATCCATCGAGCTTAACGGCCAACAACCGCGGATGCTGACCGCACAGCAGCGAGAAAAGGGACTCCTTGAACGCATCTTCTTCATAAAAAAGACCGAAATAGGAGTCGTCCGTCACGGCGATCACGTTGCACCCGGCTTCGGCCGTCTCAAAAAGTATGCGGGCGATGGCGTCGGCTTCCCGCCGGCTGACGGTGTATCCAGAAGGATTATGCGGAAAATTCAACATAACGATGACTTTGCCGCGCTGCCGGGCCTCGGTTTTGATCCGGTCCTCGAAAGCTTGGAGATGAAAACCCCCGTCGGCCGCGAATACCGGGTAGTGTGTTACCGCGGCACCTTTTCGGACCTGGAAGATCATATTGTAATTACCCCACATCGGCTCCGGCAAAAAAATCACATCCCCCGGATCGACCCAAATATCGGCAAAAACGCTGATCCCGTGAGTAATGCCGCACGTGACGACCGGAAGGCTGATCGGATGCCCCTGCAATGAAGGATTTTTTTCAAAAAGCATCAACTGCCACAGCCGCCGCAAATCGAGCAGACCGAAGGACGGCGCGTAGGTGAGAGCTTCACTGGGGCGGAGATCTTTAATCATCTGCATGACCGATCCCAATCGCATGGTCTTGCCTTTTTCCATGGCGATGCCGGCTGTGGCATTGAAGCGTTTGGCCTTTTCCTTTGCCTCTGCACTCTGGGCCAGAATCCCTCTGGGAAAGAAGAGTTGTCGGCCGACCTGCGACATCATCGCCGTCAGGTAAGCATTGCCCTTGTCGATGTGCTGGTTGAGTTCTTCTGCGATGGGATTCATAATCTTGCGACCTCCCTGCAAGCGTGACCGGTTGCCGATGTCGAAACGAAGAGACAGCGCGCCGGTTTTTTCGACGGTCCGCCCGCCAGTGATGCAGTATGGACGGCCGGATGTCTTCAGGCGGCTCCGTTCGCCGGGTCAAGAGTTTTAGTGCGCGCCCGTTATTACTGTTTGCACATGAAAAATGTCAAGGGAAAAGGGCTACCGGCAGTCATGCGGTTTTCCGAGTCAAGGCGGCGCTGCAGATGGTGAAGTTTTGCCCAAAGCTTCAGCCGGATCTCTCGATTTCGGGTCTTTTGGTGACCATGGCGGCCGCCAATACATAAAAAAAACCCCGCCCAGGCGTCGAGCGGGGTTTGCCTCGGGACCGGTAATTTATTTTTTCTTGTTCTGACGCTTGGAGGCCTTGAGCGGATTGATTTTGGCACTCGCCTGCACTGTGGTCGAACTGACGTGCGTGGCCAAATTGCAGTTGCCGATCTTCCATTTGAGAGACGGATCGGGACAGGATGCACAATACCAGCCGGTTTGGACCTCCACTTTACGGCCGCAGCCGTTGCATTGTTCCACGATCTCATGGCAAATCCCGCCGTTATACGAACAGCCCTTAGCGGTCATGAAAGGGCACTCTCTGCCTTCTCGAACGGTTGTACAAATCATTGGAATCACCTCCTTACGTCGTATGATGTTGTGAATACCGACAATAAAACGGACAGGAGAGTATCCCCTGCCCGATCAAGAAAAACTATCATTGTCGAATCCGTGATTTTAAAGACTATCTGCACTATTGTCAAGACTATTTTTCAGCAGGTGTTCATCGGGTCGTTGTATTGGAAGAACCGGCCGAATACCTCCCAATCGACCACGCCTTTGGCGTGGTTGACACGGTTCCGCTAATCGTTTATACGACGTGCCGTCGGTCCGCAGACCCTGTACCTTACCAAAGCATGTTTGGCTTTTCACCGAAAAAGAGATATGATTCACAGTTAAAAATACCGATATGACGAGGCAATTTTATGGAAGAGTTCGACATCATCGACACCACGATACCCACTCTGGGGCCCTCGAAAATACCATCGCCGGTCAAACCGCCACTCGACAATTCACGCTGTAACAGTTTCGTTGCAGACACAGACCGGGTGGCACTGGACGTCGATATCGACAAAATAAAGCAGCTGATTGAAGCCGGAATCGACCCGCCCGCTTTCGAGTTGGCCGGCCCCAGAGAAAAAATCTATTTCGATCCCAGCAAGCTCAAGTGTGCGATGGTGACCTGTGGCGGTCTCTGTCCGGGTCTCAACGACATCATCCGATCGATCGTGTTGCAACTCTACTATGGATACGGTGTCCGCAACATTTTCGGCATTCGTTACGGCCTCCAGGGGTTCATCCCCAAATACGGCCATGACGTCATCACCCTGAACCCGGAGGTCGTCGCCAACATTCTGGACACCGGCGGTTCGATCCTCGGCTCATCACGGGGACCGCAGTCGGTCGATGAAATCGTGGACAGCTTGGAGCGGATGAACATCGGCATCCTGTTTATGATCGGCGGTGATGGAACTCTGAGGGCCGCCTCGGCACTGGCCGACGCGATCAAGGAGCGCAGCCTGAAAATCAGCGTAATCGGCATCCCTAAGACCATCGACAACGACATTATCATGGTCTCGCGTTCATTTGGTTTCGACACGGCCGTTGATGTGGCCACCCGGGCTATTCAGGGGGCTCACAACGAAGCCAAGGGCTATCCGAACGGGATAGGGTTGATCAAATTGATGGGCCGTCATTCCGGATTCATTGCGGCAACGGCCGCTGTTGCTCAACAGGATGTCAATTTTGTCCTGATCCCGGAAATCGAGGTCGACCTGGACGGCGAGAAAGGCTTTCTGCGAAGCCTCGAAGAACGATTGAAACTCAGAAGCCATGCCGTTGTTGTGGTGGCTGAGGGCTTCGGTCAAAAATTGTTCGAGGGATCCGAAGAAGAACGGGATGCCTCCGGAAACGTGAAATTAAATGACATCGGAATTTTTCTACGCGACAGGATCAAAGCCTATTTCGCATCGCGTGGGGCCGAGATTTCACTGAAGTACATCGACCCCAGCTACATGATCCGGAGCCTGCCGGCCAACGCCAACGACAGCGTTTTCTGCGGTTTTTTGGGGCGTGATGCCGTGCATGCCGGCATAGCGGGAAAAACGAGAATGCTGGTCAGCCACTGGAACAATTTCTTTGTGCACGTGCCGATGAGTCTCTCGGCCGGCAAGCGCAAACGGGTCACAGCCTGCGGCAAGCTGTGGCGCACCGTGTTGGAATCCACCGGACAAGGATCGCTGCGAAACGGCGGCGAATAGGCACCCCGCAATCGACCCTTTATTTCAGTTCCACAAACCCGTCACCTTCGATTCTGAGCATGCTGAGCTCCTTGAGCGCATCCCGCTGACCGTCGAATGAAGTGAGACCGGTAACGCCTGGAAAGTCTCTCAATCTCAGGAGTTCCTCTTTGATGGCGGTCCTCGATTGAACGTCGGGGTGTTGACAAATCTGAAAGAGCATCATGGCGGCATCATAGGCCGTGGCCGCGATGACGCCCGGCGTCTCAGCGTAGGTGTCCTCAAACAGCTTGACGAATTCCCTGACCCGCCGATTTTGGCTTTCAGGAAAAAAGCCGTCGGGCATGATGGCCCCCTGAACGTAATCCCTGGCCATTTCGATCATTTTAGGCGAATGCCACAAGTTCGTTCCCAATAGATACACATTCTCGATATCGTAATAGGCCAGTTGGGGAACGATCAGTCCGGCTTTGGCCGGGGCATCGGGGATGAAAATCGCATCGAAATCGACGATCGCCTTGGGCCCCTCATCGTCCCTTCGTCCCCTGTCGCCGCGACTTATTTCCTGTTCCTTGCTGGTGACGGTATCGGAATCCTGCGGGGGGCGAACAATGTCCTTTAAATCCCAGGGGGTATCGTAGTGCTGACCGACGAGCTTTTTGATCGGTTCTGCAAAATCGGTCTGGGACGGATCGTAGGGCTCGACACCGACGACGCGGCCCCCATGCTGAATGACCTCATCCCAGAAAAGATTCATGAACGTGTTACCGTATTTTTCTTCGGGATAGAGGATGACGAAGTTACGGGCCCCGAGCACGTCTGTGGCATACCCGACAATCCGCTTCACCTGCATTTCAGGCGTTAGAAAATTGCGGAAAACCCAGTCCCCGATCTCCGTAATGTTTTCTTTCTGGGTTAAGGTAATAATGGGGATGCCGTTTTTCTGGGCGATCTCGGCCGCATATTCGGCATCGACGAGCGGGCCGATGATTGCGGCAACCCGCGCCTGAACGAGTTCTTCGATCGCCGCGGTCAACGTGCCGGGGTTGGAACCGCTGTCCTTTACGATCAATTGCACGGGCTGGCCGCCGATAATCTGCTGGTTGAACCGGGCCAATGCGATCTCGACGCCCTTCAGTGCCTTTTCGCCATATACTTGATACCGACCGCTGAGCGGCAGCAAGCACCCGATGGTGGTTCGGTTGTAAACGGTTCGCCCGGAGAGTTCTTCCAGCAACCGGCGGGCCTGCAGGTTGTACTCATGCGCCGGATAGGCCGCCAGGAAGTCCGAGAGGGCCCGAGCGGCTTGATCGTAATTGCTTTCTGCGGCCAGGTTGACCCCGAGCTGGTACATCAGATAGCTCCGAGGCAGATCGTCTTTCACATGTCCCAGCAGGGCAACGATATCGCTGGTATTCAACAGGTTGATGGCGGTCTTCAGCTTTTCCTCGATCAATGTCGACTGTGGCGCCTCTGCTGAACGGTAGGCCATGGTATAAAAATAAACGGCATCCTCGGGAGACTGCAGCGCAAGATAAGTATCACCCAGAATCTCGTGTGTGCTCGCCTCCTGGCTCTTGGACAAGGGTTGCTCGAGCATCATCGCACCCAGCCGAACGGCATTGTCGTATAGGCCTTCTCCGTAATACGACGCCAAAATTCCGACTTTGGCATCACCCGCAAGCTCGTTGCGGGGGTAATCGGCCAGCAGGCGGTTGAACGAATCCCGGGCCGACCCGTATTGGCCCAGAGCGTTCTGAACGGTGCCGATGCGCAGCAATACCGTCGCTGCGGCCGGTCCGTCCGGATACTGGTCCAGGTATCGCTGGTAATACTCGAGGGCTTTTTCGTAGTTCCGGGCCTCGAAAAACCCATCGGCTTCGAGCACTGTATTTCGTCCGGGATACACCGCCACCGGAACCGATTCTTTAACCACAGCGGGTCGCGGGGCACAGGCCCATACGAACAGGAGGCCGCCGACCACCAGGATGATGAGTTTCGATGCGCCTGTTTTCATAAGAATCTTAATCTCGTCGATTAATTTTATTCGTATCCTGATACACACCGCGAGGATATCCCGCAGCAACCCTTCGTTCAACGGTGCATGACAGAGGGTTGTAAAAGCCGAAGCCCCGATGACTGCATACCTGATTCCGGCAAGCGGTTCAAGGATTAGATCGTTACCCGGAGCTGAAATATAACGCTGCCGGGGCATTCACGAAAATGCGCCCGCTCCCGCGGTGCACTGCACGTTGGACCGCTGCCGACCCGTGACACCACCGGCTCGTTTTCGCGATCACGCATCGTCCGCGTAACGGTCCTGTACCGAGCGGATGATATCGATGATTGAAAAGAATATGTCAACGAGTTCAGGGTCGAAGTGACGCCCGGCATTACTTTCCAAAGTGGTCAAAACATCGGATTCGTTCCAGGCTTCCTTGTAAATCCGGGCCGAGGAGAGCGCATCGTAGACATCGGCCAGGGCCACGATTCTGCCAAAAAGGGGAATTTCAGTCCCCTTCTTGCCCTGTGGCCGGCCGGCAGGATCGGTATGACCGGGCAGCGGCAAGCCGCTGACCAAATCGATATGGCCGGGATATCCCGATCCGTCCCACTTTTCGTGGTGTGTCAAAGCAACCTGGGAGGCGGCGTCATCGAATTCAGATTGCCGTCCCAGGAACAATTGCGCCCCCAGCACCGTGTGCTGTTTCATTATCTCGTATTCATCGCTGTTGAAACGACCCGGTTTTTTGAGAATCAAATCTGAAATGGCAACCTTGCCGACATCGTGAAGCATGGCCGCCATGCGGAGCAGGTCACGATTCAAATCGATTTCTCTCTGCGGCAAATTGCGCCGGGTGGCCCATTTTTCATAAATTTCAACCGCGAAACCACCGACGCGATTCACATGAGCGCCGGTTTCCTTCGGATCCCGCAGCTCAGCCATGCGGATCATCCTCAGGATGATGGCGCGCATCATCTGGGCGCGCTCCAACGCCACGGCGGCAATACTGGCAAATTGCAGCATCATTTTTTCGTCTTTTTCGGAAAATGAGATGACGTTCTTGTCGTCATCCTGAGCATTGATGATTTGCAAGATTCCCAGAATTGCCCCATTGGCGGATTTCAAGGGAATGGTCAGCGCGCTGCGGGTGGCGTAGCGAGACGCCTCATCGAATTCTTTGCTGAAGTTGTAAGGTGCGGTCGCTTCGATTTCATAAACATGAGCGATATTGAGAGGCTTTCCCGTGGCCGCGACGTACCCGGCAATACTCTGCTCGTTGATTGGCAGGGAAAAGGTCGAGTAGATGAGTTTTTCGCCTTTCGCCAGCCGTTTCTGGAGGGTGTCATTCTGGGTATAAGTAAACCGCAGGATCTGATCTTCGGCAATGTAAATCGACCCTGCATCCGCGTTTACAAAGCGCCGGGCTTGGGTAAGAATATGCTCCATAAGGATGTCGAGGTCGCTGACCCGATTCAATTGAATGACCAACCGACTCAACGTCTCCATCTTATCTTTTTTGGTCAACATCGTTGCATCTCCGCTAATCGAAGTCCGGCACAGTAGATGTGTCGGCCTGTCGAGTTCCAATTTCACGGGCGAACAGGCCGGTAAAAACGTCCCCTATCCTCAATTATCCGAAGTAAGAAACATACCACAGGCCGCTGCAAAATAGAATAGCCGGGTCTGAGAGGCGCGGCCGATCCGGTGGACGGTGCCGATTGAAGCATCCCGCGCGGCAACGGCTAAAACGCGATTCGAAACCGTATCCGACAGGCAAACCGAAAATGAAGGGCTGCCGGCCTCATGCACCCGAGAATATTTGCAAAACAGGCGCCGATATGCTAAATTATACTGTATTCGCAAGTCTATCTATTTGTTGCCGAACGAATTCAAGCACCACATGGCAAATTTTTAAATTATGACTTTATATTTACTTCATAAGCTCCTGAAAGGAGGTTATTTTTTATGTATTGGCTGAGAATCATCATCTCGCTTGTTTTTCTCGTGTTCACGGGCGCAGCTTCGGCTGAGTTCTACAAATACGTGGATGAAAAGGGCCATGTTCATTTTACAGACGATTTTAATCAAGTGCCCGCCAATCAGAGGGAACAGGTCCGAGGCTACGAAGAATATCGGCAACCGGAGCCTGCAGCAACGTCTCAGGCCAAAATTGACCCTGCCGGCGAACCGGGTGCGGACGAAACCGCATCGAGCGAAACGCGGGATGACGGCGAAACGCTCGATTTCGACAATCAGTTAAAGGCGCTGGATCAAAGAAAAGCCGAATTGGCCGGCGAGTACGAAGAGCTCTTGAAGGAAAATGCTCATCTGAACGAAATGAAAAAGACCGCCACGAACAGGGCCGCTGCAGACCAGTATAACGAAAGCGTCCGGAAGTTGAACGCAAGATTACAAGAGCACGACCGGAAGCGAAAAGAATTTTTTGGTGATGTAGAGAATTACAACGCCAGAGTCGGCCAAGAAAACAAGGCCAGACAAAAATCAAAATCGACGCCCCCCCAAGGGCCGCCGCCGCAAGGCGGCACCACCCCATAAGCCGGATTACCCGCCGGCTCTCTGCGGCGGAGGACTCCCGAGAATCATGCCGCCATGACAGACTATATCACCAAAGAATTTGTCAAAATTGCAACACTGGAGAGCCTCGTGGAGGCCCAGGTTGTGGAATCCATTCTCACGGATCAACACGTTCCCCATCGGATCCGCTCGTTTCACGACACGGCTTATGATGGGCTGTTTCAACTTCAAAAGGGATGGGGTGACCTGTACGCACCGGCATCATATGAAGCGGAAATCATAGAAATCCTGACCGCCATACGCACCCCATCGACGCCTCCGGAACCGTGACGCGATTCCCCACATGCCGATCGGACGTCAAACAAGACGGCACTGGCTCAGCCCCCTTAATTCTTGCTGTAATTGTTGAGCTTATATGGATATCTAATCGATAATAAAGGATTTTCTAAATGACCAAGATTTCCGCCAAAGAATTCGAGAAAGCCCTGCGCATCGGTCGCCCCCCCACCATTGCGCGTCTCTTTCCCAACTCGAGAGCCCTGATCGTCAGTGGCAAATTCATCGACCGTGCGATGCTGGCCAAAGGCCGGGCTATCGCCATGGCCGCCAATGGACGAAGCCATATTGTCATCCGGGGCGTGCTGCGCGCCGCTCAAAGGGCCAACGCGGCCCTCATCGTCGAAATCGCAAAATCAGAAGGCGGCGCCAGCGCTTATTGCGCCGTTAACTATTGGAACATCGCCCGTCAGGTGGATGCCGCCTGCAATGAACTGGGCATAACGGTACCGGTTGCCGTCCACGCCGACCATTACGGCATTAAAAGCGACGCTGATGTCGCGGCGGCAAAAATCGAGATCCCGACGCTTTTCGAAGCCGGGATCACATCGATCGCCATCGATGCCTCCCACCTGCCCGACGACCAGAACCTGATCGCCAGCATCGCGCTTAATCGATGCGTACCGGATTGGGCGGGCCTCGAGACCGAAGTAGGTGAAATAAAGGGGAAAGCCGGCCTGTCCACCGTGCCGGAAGCCCTTTTTCTCATGCAGGGGCTGAATGCCCATGACATCTTCCCTGACTGGATCGCCTTGAACAACGGCACCACTCATGGGATCGAGGCCAGCGCACAGGGTATTCAAGTCGACTTGACCCGGCAGATCCACGATGCGCTCGCCAAATACAACGTGTCCGGAGCCCAGCACGGCACCTCCGGCAACAGCACGGAGCGGCTCAAACAGATTGCTGGCCATACCCGGACCACCAAGGCCAACGTGGCCACCGCCCTGCAGATGATTTCCTGGGGACTGGAGGTCAATGACTACGGAAACGCCCTGCTCGATGAGCAAGGCAATTTTGTAAAAGTTGAGGGACAGGGGGTCACTGAAGACATGTGGCGGCAGATGGTCGCCTATGCACAGGCCAACGGTCTCAAAGCCGGCAACTATAAAAAGCTCAACCTGCCTTTCGAAAACAAGCTCCTCGGTCAGCCCCTGGATATCCGGGAACGCATGGTTCGGCGGGTCGAAGACTTTGCGTACCATCTTATGGTCGATGTTTTCAATGCAGCTGAAACGGCCCCTTTGGCTGTTCAGACAATTCTGAGGTCCGGCAGTTGCGATCCAGGTCCCAAAGCCGAGAGAATCGAAGATCCGGCGGAATGGACGCCGGAAAAAATCGTCCAACGGGCCCGATCCATCCCTTCGACCAAGGGCCCGGACGGAAACTTCGAGGATTAAACGTATTCAACTAACTGCTATATTTAGATTTTATTAATTCATTAAGCATCCTGTCAACCTCTCCAAAATCCCGTTGAAGTTCCGACCCCCTTTCTGTTTCTCGGCTTCCCAATAAACGTTTAAACAAATTATTGTTCAAGGTTTCAAACCAGGGGGCCGATAACAAACTCAGGCAATCACTGCCGGCTGGAATATATTTTCAGATCACAGCAAACAACGGGATGCGACATGTACATAACGAATTATCAGATGCACAATGTCTTGAAAGTTTACACCAGCCAACTGAGCAAGTGCAGGGCGCCGGTTCCCGACAGCCTGGCCGTTCGCAAACCGACTTCGGACGCCATTGACATATCGACCGAAGGCAGGCGCCAGAACCTCATTGAACGGATTGCGTCGGACATCGTTGCCCGCATCAGAAACGGCGGCAGCAGGGACAACAGTGAGACGAGAATAACCGAGAACTTTAAAGAAGAATCGAAAGGTCCAAGCAGAGCCCCGAAAAGCCGCAATGCCAAATTTATTTACAATGTCATCCGGGGTGAAGCAGAGAAGAAAACGAATACATTATCGGTTGAAGATGCCGATTCTCTGGCCAGGCGGTTCGAGGAGCTGGTCAGAAAGATGATGGATAACAGCGCGCACCCATCTTCCGTTTGAAGCGGCAGCGGTGAAAATGAAGCAAACGACAGGGGAAACAGAGACCGCTGCCTTTTTACCGGGTTCCAGGAATGTGCCACGAGGCGATAAATGAGGGTCAAAATCGGCCCTTTATCGTCCGGGGCCGATAGGCCTTGAATCCGAATAGCGAGCGCGCAGTACAGGAGGTAGCAAGACATGATCAATGCCATTGGAGAAGCCATCGTGCAGCAGACCACGCGTGCGAGTCTCAGCAGCGCGGTCAATGACAGGGAGGTTGCGGTACAAAAAGAAACGCAGGCCAGGCAAAAGCGTCCGGTCGAAAAGACCGATGAGAGCCGCAGTTTGGGACGTCAGCCGTCGGAAGAAGAAAAAACCGACACCACCACCCGGCAACGTTTCGAGGAAGGAAAAATAGTCCTCGAAAAATACGATCGCAGGGGTAAACTCGTTAAGAAAATTCCGCCGGGGTATGTTCCTTTGAGCGAAATGGCTTGACCGGTTTATTCCGGGAAGTGGGAGTTCGTCTATATCTGGGGTTTAGTGGGGCTTAGGATGGCTGCGGTCGCCGTCTATTTTCAACCGCGCGGAAGCAACTCGGGAACCGCAACAGAATAAACCGCTCTTGACCCGAAACCGGCTGCCACGGTAATCTGGTGTTTGACGGATGCCGCAAAGAAGGGTCCTCGGCAGCGGCCTTGGGAAAAACAGCGGTTAAACAGCCCGGTTTATGTCTTCTTCCGTTTTGATTTGCTCCCAAATCCTATCTAATTCTGTTTGGGACCGACTCTCTATTGCCACGCCCCGTTCGGCGGCACGCTTCTCCAATTCTTTGAAGCGCTGCTCGAACTTTTTGATCGCACCCGTCAAGACGGTTTCCGGGTGGATGTGGGCAAAACGGGCGACATTTACCAGCGTAAAAAAAACATCGCCGAGTTCCATGGCCGCCTGTTCCCATCGCTTGGCTCTTTGAGCATTTTTGAACTCGGCCCATTCCTCTTCGACCTTTTCCATGACCCCGGAAATATCCTGCCAGTCGAAACCTTCGCGGGCGACGCGTTCGGAAATCCTGTAAGCCCTCATCAGCGCCGGCAACTGCACCGGTATGGAATCGAGCACCGATTTCGCCTCTGTGTTTTTTTTCTCGTGCTGTTTGATTTGATGCCACTGTTCGCGGACGGCTTCGGTGCTGTCCAACCGGTCGGCACCGAAAACATGTGGATGTCGCCCAATCATTTTCTCGGTCGTTTGAAGCGCAACCTCACCGATGTCGAACCGGCCCTTTTCATGAAACAGTTCCGCGATGAAAAATACCTGGAACAAAACGTCTCCGAGTTCTTCGCGAATGTCATCGGAATTTCCTGATTCGATCGCTTCGACCAGTTCATAAATCTCCTCGATCAGATACAGCGCGATCGACCGGGGGGTCTGCTTCTTGTCCCACGGACACCCGTCAGGCCCTCTGAGCGTCTGAATCAGCTGCAGCAAGGCCCGGAAATGCTCGGAGGTCATCTCTGGTTGCGGCTTTGTCGTCACGGGCTGAGTTTCCAGGACTTTTTCAAGGCCTCCATCTTGGTGTAAAATTTTTGCTTCATATCCCTGGGAACGACTTTGACCATTATTTCGGACACGGTGGTCACATGCGGCGCCAATACGGAATGGGTTACGATAGGCGCGTTCTGCGGCAGAAAAGTGGTCAACACGATCAACAGTACAGCCGCAATCAGAATGGCCTTGGCCAACCCGAAGGCGGCTCCGCAGATGCGGTCGAGCCAACCCATAAAGGCAATGCGGAGGACGTATTTGAGGATCACGCCCAAGGCGCTGACAATTAAAAAAACCACGCTGAACAGAATCAGGAAACTCACGATGTCGACATACGCCGTATTCGTTATCCAGCGGGACAGCAGTGCGGCGATGTCGGCGTAGTAGGAATAGGCGGCATAATAACCCGCCAGGACCCCTACGATCGACGACATCTCTTTGATGAGACCCCGAAAGATGCCCCTGATGACACTGTAGGCAAGGATCACGATGGTCAGTATGTCAAACGGATTCATGTCATCCCTTTAAGCCGCAAGCTAAGGCAGCCGATAAGTGAATTTCCGTTCACAAATCGATAATAACCGGTGAAACTAACATCGACTGTCGTTTAGAGTCAAGGTGTTTTTCGGCCGGCTTAGATCGTAATTGAATGATCGTTTGCATTTAAATGAAAAGGTGTGATAAAAATTCAGATCGACCGGCAAACGACCGGACCGGGAGCCCGAAGAGCCGGTGGTCTCAGTCGACCGGATATCGGGACTGAATCGACTGCTTTATTGACGCCACAAATGGGATTGAGTGTATGAAACCGCAGACTGCCGGAGATGCCAATAGCGAGTCTTACAGTGTCAAACTGACCTTTCCCGAAATCGGTCTGGCCCGCCAGCTTTTCGGTGAGCACAACGGCAACCTCCAGAAAATTGCCGGCGCCCTCGAGGTGCGCGTCAACGCCAGGGGCAACACCGCTTTTATCGAAGGCGAGGTGATTGCCGCTCGTCTGGCCGAAAACCTGCTGAATCAGCTATACGGACTTCTGGAGGCCAATTTTCCTGTCCACCCCAACGATGTGGACTATGCCATCAACGTGTTGAGCGGCAATGACAGAGCCAAACTCAAAGACATCTTCCTGGACACGGTCCTGGTCAAATCCAAACAAAGTTTCATCGCACCCAAGAGTCCGGCCCAGAAAGAATATATCGACGCCATACGAAACCATGACATCGTGTTCGGTATCGGACCCGCCGGCACCGGCAAGACCTATCTGGCGATGGCCATGGCCGTAGAAGCGCTCAACAAAGGGCGGCTCAGCCGTATCGTCCTGACACGCCCGGCGGTCGAGGCCGGGGAGGCTCTGGGATTTCTGCCCGGGGATCTGGCCGAAAAAGTCGACCCATACCTGCGGCCGCTCTATGATGCGCTTCACGATATGATGCGCTTTGAGAAGGTTAACAGCCTGATGAATCAGGGCATCATAGAGGTGGCCCCGATCGCCTTCATGCGGGGACGAACGTTAAACGACGCCTTTATCATTCTGGATGAGGCCCAAAACACGACCTCCGAACAGATGAAAATGTTTCTGACCCGCATCGGATTCAATTCCAAGGCGGTCATCACCGGGGACATAACCCAAATCGATCTGCCGACAGACAGACCCTCGGGGCTCGTGCAGGCGAAGAATATCCTCAAGGGGATCAAAGGCATCCGGTTTGTCTTTTTTTCGAAGATCGATGTCGTCAGGCACCGGCTCGTCCAGGACATCATCAAAGCCTACGAGGACCTGGAAGACAGTAAAAAGCAATCCACGGAGCACGGCGCTTAGTGAATCCGACACCTTCAACCAAATCTGTCGTTAGAGATCGACAGACCGGGATCGAAAAACACACGGAATCGGTTCGCAAGCTGTTTTACGAAAGCCGCAGTTTTCGATGGGTCCTTCTGCCGGCCCTGACGGTTTTCTTCATCGTTCTGCTTTACCCCCATCTGATTGTGACCCAGCCGTCCTACAAACTGGGAGATGTCGCCGAACGGGATGTCAAAGCCCCGCAGGATTTTTTTATCGAGGATTTTTCCGCCACCGAAGCCAACCGGGGGCGGGCGGCGACAGAAGTTCTGACGGTCTACGATTACGACAGTACACTTCTGCCGGCCCTGGATGCCCGTGTCGCCAGCGCATTCGACGATTTGCAGACCGTCATGGCACAAGCCGCCGCCGCTCCGGAACTCCGACGGACCGTCGCTGTCTATGGCCGGTCGGTCTTGCCCCGGGAGGAACGCGAGAGTCCGACCGGATCCAAACCGATCTGGGAGTACCGGAATGATTTTGCACAGAAAATCGGCATCGACGTCAAAGATGACGCGTTTAAGATCCTTGTAGAAGAAGGGTTTCCACATCAGGTGGTCTCGGCCGTCAATCAGATCCTAGCGGTGGTATTGGGCAAAGGGGTGGTGTCGAACCGAGCCATGCTGCTCAAAGACGCCGACAAAGGCATCGCCCTGAGGGACCTGGGCACTAAAAATGAGCGGGTGATAACGGACCTGAAACAATTCTACGATCTGGACCAGGCGAAATCGATGGTCCGTTTTGTCGGCGAACCGCTGCTCAAAGACCAGAACTACACCCTCAGGAGTCTCGTCATCGATTTCACCCAGCGCCTGCTTCAGCCCAACATCACATTGAACCGCAGCGAAACCGAGGAGCGCAGGAATCTGGCCGCCGAAGGCGTCAAGCCGGTTATGTATAAAATTAAAGCCGGAGAGATGCTCTTGCGCGAGGGCGAACGGGTGACGGAAGTCCAGCTCTTGAAACTCAACGCACTTCAGACGCACATGAAAAACGACAATGTCATCACGAGCAGCATCGGTGCGGCCCTGCTCGTCATGTGCCTGTTTAGCGCCACCTTTGTGTTATTTCGGCCCAACTTCGGGCAGACCAATACCGAGCAGAACAAGCGCCTGTTGTTTATCGCCTTTGTGCTGGCAGGGTTCTTCCTGGTGGCACAGCTGTCGGTCTTCCTGTCCGAATCGCTGGCCGAAAGAGGTCCTGCCGAGATGAACGCAGCCTCTATCCTATACGGCACACCGCTGGCCTCGGGATCGATGATCATCTGCCTGTTCCTCGGCTTCGAGCTCGCCCTACCCTGCGCCGCTCTCATGGCCGTTTTGACAACCATCATCTTCCAGGCCGATTTCACCCTTTTAATCTATTTCCTGATCAACGGGACGATGGCCGCCTACTGGATACGCAACTGCCGAGAACGGAAGGTCTTCATCAAGGCCGGCACGGCGCTCGGCCTTTTGAATCTGATTCTGGTCACCGCCATCGACTTCTATCTGTCCCGCATTTCGGGGCAAAAACTGTTGTGGGACTGGATATTCGCATTTTCGGGAGGCTTGGGCTCCGGAATCGTGGCCGCGGGAATCATCCCGATAGCGGAAATTGCCTTCGACTACACCACGGACATCAAACTGCTCGAACTGGCCAATCTCGATCGCCCGATCCTCCGACAACTGCTCATGGAAGCACCGGGCACCTACCACCACTCGGTGATCGTCGGCTCGATGGTAGAGGCAGCAGCCTCTGAGATCGGTGCCAACTCACTTTTGGCCAAGGTTTGCGGCTACTATCACGATATCGGGAAAATAACGAAGCCGCTCTACTTCATCGAAAATCAGCACAACGTTAAAAACAGGCACGACAAACTGGCACCATCCATGTCGAGCCTGATTCTGGTGGCCCACGTCAAAAACGGTATCGAAATTGCGCGGCGCAACCGGTTGGGGGCCGCCATCATCGACACGATTCAGCAACACCACGGCACCAGTCTGATCACCTATTTTTACGACAAGGCCAAGCAGCAAAAGGGCGAAGACGCCGTCAAGATCGAAGACTTCAGATATCCCGGACCGAAACCGCAGACCCGGGAGGTGGCGCTCGTGATGCTCGCCGATGTCGTCGAGGCGGCCTCCCGGACTCTGGCCAATCCCACGCCTTCCAGAATCCAGGGCCTTGTGCAGAATTTGATCAACAAGGTTTTTTCCGACGGACAGCTCGACAACTGTGAGCTCACCCTCAAGGACCTGCACAACATCGCCAAGAGCTTCAACAAAATACTCAACGCCATTCATCACCACCGGATCGAATATCCCGAAAAGCGACCGGCCACCGGCGAAAGAGGCAAAAATGGGAATTCTGATCGACAACCGCCAAAGCAGCCACCGGATTTCCCTCGCGAAAATCCGGAGAAAAGCCCGGGTCATCTTAGACGCCTTGGGCAGTCCTGAGGCGGAGCTTTCCATACTGCTCGTCGATGATGCCGCCATCGCTCAATTGAACCGACAGTATCTGAGTCGGTCGGGACCGACCAATGTCATCGCCTTTCCGATGCGTGAAGGCGAATTCGCCGATGTATCGCCCCAGCTGCTCGGCGATGTCGTGATCTCGGTCGACACCGCCGAACGGGAAGGCAACGCTGCGGGAATAGCGTTGGCAGTTCGTTTGGACGAACTCCTGGTGCACGGCATTCTGCACCTGTTCGGTTATGACCACGAGAAAATCAACGCTGACGCCCGCGTGATGGCGGAAAAGAGTACGGCGCTGATGGAGCTGATTCGGACAGCCGACCGGTAAACCGGTTTGCCCGTTTGTCGGTTGGTCTGTCTGCCAGTTGAGCGCTTTTTCAGAAGAAGCGCTTTTCAATTATGGAAAACCAGGTCTGAAGGGTGTATCCAACCATCGGCGCCGATGGTGTCGGTTTTCTCGTCAATGCGGTTATCCGTTTCATGTGACATCTTGTATCACCAGTTGACTTCTCACTCACAAATTAACAAGTGTACTGAAGACGGCTAACCGGGCAACCGGCTAAACGGCCTAAACTGGCCAACCGGCCAACCGGTTAACCAAGGAGGGTTGATGGCGAAATTGATCGTGCAACTGGATCCGGTGGCCGCACTCAGGGAAGCCGGCAAATCAGCCGTTCCCGACCCGGCTGCGGCAGCCATTCTGGCGGAATTGGGTGGTGCCGACGGCATTGCCGTCCGTCTACGCGAAGACCGGCGTTCCATTCAAGATCGTGATCTGCGCGTCTTGAGAAAGGTCGTGCACACCCGGTTCGCTTTCGAAATGGCGCCGACCTCGGAGATGCTCGGGGTGGCGTTGAACATCAAACCGGACATGGTCATCCTGCTGCCGGAAATGCGGGAGGAAAATTCACCCGCGGGTGGGCTCGATCTGATGGTGCATGGGTCAAGTGCGGCCGAAACGATCGAAAACTTCGTCAACAGTGGGATCCCGGTCGGTATATTCATTGAACCGGATCCCGATCAGTTGAAGCTGGCCCATCAGTGCAGCGCAAATCTAGTTGAAATCAACACCGGCGCATATTGCGAGGCCGCGACCGATGCCAAGCGCAAGCAGGTTTTGATTCGCATCGTGGACACCGTCAAACTGGCCTACCGCTTGAAGATCGGCGTTCAAGCCGGCGGCGGTATCGGCTTCAACACGATCGGCTCGTTTGAAGGGCTCAAGGAAATCGGCGCGTTTACGATCGGCCACAGCATCATCGCCAGAGCGGTCCTGATCGGGATGCAAGAGGCGGTGCGCGAAATGCAGCGGCATATCGGAAAGCTTTAGTGGATCGAAACGGCTGATCGCCATCATGGGGAGAGTTGACATGTATCTTGTCACAGCCAGTGAAATGCAGGCAATGGACCGTCGGACCATCGACCCTTTCGGCCTGCCCGGAAGAATCCTGATGGAAAATGCCGGCCGCGGTGCCGCGGCGTTCCTTTTCGAGCTGTTTCCAGACATTGCGGCGCGCAGGGTCGGCGTCATCGCCGGACGCGGAAACAACGGCGGCGACGGGTATGTCATCGCCCGCTGTCTATCCCAACGAGATGTGGACGTCACCGTTTTCCTGCTGTCCGAACGCGCGCGCGTGGCCGGAGATGCGGCCGCCAATCTGGAACTGCTCTCACCGCTGGGGGTTCCGGTCGTCGAAATCCCAAACCTCGACGCATTCGATGCCGTCAGAGCATCGATGCGCGACCGGGAGCTGTGGGTCGATGCCATCCTGGGAACCGGTCTGCGATCGGAGGTGCAAGGCTATTTCAGGGAGGTGATCGATTTCATCAACAGCCTCGGCCTGCCGGTCTTCGCGGTCGATGTTCCTTCGGGTTTGAATGCGGATACCGGTCAACCCTGCGGCAGCTGCATCCGGGCCCATGCCACGGCCACCTTTGGCTTTGCGAAAACCGGCCATTTCCAATATCCAGGGACCGCGCTGAGCGGCAAACTGCATGTGGTCGACATCGGAATTCCGCCGCATGTGGTCGAAGAAGTCGCCCCGCGTCAGTTTCTGCTGACCGACCGTGATGTGCAAAACGACATCGATCCGCGGCCGCCCGACAGCCACAAGGGGCACACCGGCCATTTGCTGGTAGTCGCCGGCGCCCCCGGTAAAACCGGTGCCGCGATCATGACCGCCATGGCGGCCATGCGGGCCGGCGCCGGCCTGGTCACTCTGGCGGCACCGAGCGAAATCAATCCGATTCTGGCATCCAGAGTCCTGGAGGTGATGACCGCCCGGCTGCCTGAAATCGAGGGCGGCCGACTCGGAATGTCGGCCGCCGAACCGATTCGGGACCTGCTCGCGGGCAAACGCTGCCTGGCGGTTGGACCGGGCATGGGACAGGCGCCGGAAACCAGAGAGCTCTTGCAGCGGCTGGTCGTCGAAAGCCGCCTGCCCCTGGTGATCGATGCCGACGGCTTGAACAATCTGGCCGGGGCGACCGCAATCCTCAAACAGCGCGCGGCGCCGGTCGTCCTGACGCCCCACCCAGGCGAAATGGCCCGCCTCGCGGAAACGACGGTCTCCGCAGTTCAAACCGACCGTATCGCTTGTGCCCGAGAATTTGCGCGGACCTTCAAGGTCCACCTTGTCTTGAAAGGAGCCAACACCGTCATCGCCCACCCGGACGGTTTCACATTTATCAATTCGACCGGCAATTCAGGCATGGCCTCAGGGGGCATGGGAGACGTGCTGACCGGTCTGATCGCCGGTTTTATAACCCAGGGATTTCCAGTCGCAGCCGCCTGTCACCTCGGCGTTTACCTGCACGGAGCCGCAGCGGACCGGCAGGCCAAGCGCAAAGGTCCTTGGGGTTACCTGGCCTCGGAGGTCATCGAGGCCATACCGTCTGAAATCAGGCGGCTCCTGGAGCCATAACGTTGGCCCTCTGCAGATGGAACCGCCCTGATCTCTGACGGCGGCAACCCGGGTAAAAGGAGTGCCGTCACGCAATGAAGCGTTTCTCTTTCGAAACGACAACACACTCGGTCGAAGAGACCCGGGCGTTCGGCGAAAGGCTCGGTCGACACATCACCGCCGGAACCACAATCGCCCTCACAGGTGATCTCGGCAGCGGCAAGACGGCTTTCGTCCAAGGCATCGCTAAGGGCTTGCATGTACCGGCCGAATATTATATTACCAGCCCCACTTTTACCCTGATCAACGAATACCCGGGAAGATTGCGTTTGTACCATGTCGACCTGTATCGCATCGAAGATCCGATAGAGATCGAGGAGATCGGCTTGCACGAAATTCTGGGCAGTGACAGTGTGGCCGTGATCGAATGGGCCGAGCGGCTTGGCACCGAACTGCCGGCTGAGCACATTCGCGTTCATTTTGAGGTGACGAACGACCATGCGCGTCACATAACGATCACGGCTGCGGGATCGGCTGCAGTCGCCATGCTGAAGAATGCCGTCAACATTCAATGACCTCTGGAAAAGCCGGAAGAATGGCTCGTGAACCGCTCAAGGCTGTCTTTTAAAACCATTATTTCGGGCAACCAGCCGATCATTGAATGTTTCTTTTTAAAGGAATATAATATCGGTCTTACCGGTTGTCAGCGGTCTACTATTAGGCTGGATCTACCCTATGAAAACCAGATATCTATTTGTTTATTATGATTTTTCTATTAACATGTAATAATCATTGTCTCAGGTATTTGTTAACTCCTGGAACTGTCAAACTTTGGGAGCTTCCCGATCGAAGCTGGGGGGTCACCAATGATTATTATGAGGATGGAAAATGGGGTTGATTGTACAAAAATACGGCGGCACATCGGTCGCGGACATCGAGCGGATCCGCAACGTGGCCCGACGGGTGGCAAAAGCATTCGACGGCGGTAATGACGTGGTGGTGGTGATTTCGGCCATGGCCGGTGTCACCGATGGGCTGATGAAAATGTCCGCACAGATCAGCGAAAAACCCCAAAAACGTGAACTGGATGTTCTTCTGGCCACCGGAGAGCAGACGACCGCCGCGTTGTTGGCCATGACCCTGTGCGCCATGAACTACCCGGCCCGATCTTTGCTCGGGTTCCAGGCCGAAGTCCACACGGACTGCGACTACGGTAACGCGCGCATCGTCGACATCGGCACCGACAGCATCCGGCGGCTGATGACCGGACGCACTATCGTCGTGGTGGCCGGTTTTCAGGGCTGTGATCCGGAAGGCAACATCACCACCTTGGGCCGCGGCGGCTCGGACACCTCGGCGGTGGCCATTGCGGCCGCACTGAAGGCCGACACCTGTGAAATCTACACTGACGTCGACGGCATTTACACCGCCGACCCGAACATCTGTCCCCGCGCTCGCAAGCTCACGGTCGTTTCCTACGACGAGATGCTGAATATGGCCAGCCTGGGTGCCAAGGTTCTGCAGATCCGGTCGGTCGGCTTTGCCAAAAAATACAACGTTCCCGTGCACGTCAGGTCATCTTTTAATGGAGAGGAGGGGACAATGGTGGTGAACGAAGATTCCGGCATGGAAAAACTGATTGTCACCGCGGTGACGCACGACAAGGACCAGGCCCGCATCACATTGAAGAAGGTCCCGGATCAACCGGGAATCGCGGCCAAGATCTTCACGCCCATTACCGAAGCGAAGATCGTCGTGGACATGATCATTCAGAATACCCGTGCCGGTGGCCAGACGGACCTGACCTTCACAGTCCCCAAGTCCGATTTTCCGCGCGCGATGGAGATCGAACGGGAAGTGGCCCGGCAAATCGGCGCCGAAGAAGTGTTTGGCGGCAAAGACATCGCCAAGGTATCGGTCATCGGCGTGGGGATGCGCAATCACTCCGGTGTGGCCGCGACCATGTTCAACACGCTGGCCAAGGAAAACGTCAACATCATCATGATCAGCACGTCTGAAATCAGGATCTCCTGCGTGATCGAAGAAAAATATACCGAGCTGGCCGTCCGAGTCTTACACACGGCCTTCGGACTGGACCGTGAAGACTGACAGCATCCGGGGTCGAAAATAATGAAAAAGTTCAGTCCCGATCAGCTGGTGACCGTCCTGGTCCTCGGTTTGTTGATTCTCGGCGTCATCCTCTATCGACGGCTGTCGTTTTTCTAAGATTTTCAATCGATCGCTCCCAAGCGACCTTTATCGCAACTCTGAAATGGGCCGAAAGACGAATCGTAATGGCCCGGTTCGACGCGTAAAAATACCACGTCGTCAGTTGACAACTGTCGTCAAAGCCGGTATTTTTAAGTATTTATGTCAACCCGTATGAAAAATGCCTCGGAGGACAGTTTGAATTGGACAAGTTAATCCCAAAAAGGATGTTTTTCACCAAGGGTGTCGGCTACCATCGCAACAAGCTCCAGAGCTTCGAGTTGGCGCTGCGCAATGCCGGCATCGAGAAGTGCAATCTGGTCTATGTATCGAGCATTTTCCCGCCGGACTGCAGGATCATCTCGCGCGCATCCGGTACGGAAGAGCTGAAGCCGGGTCAGATCACCTTCGTGGTTCTGGCCCGTGAAGGCACGAACGAACCCAATCGTCTGGTGTCAGCCGCCGTCGGCCTGGCACGCCCCAAAGACCATAATCAATACGGGTATATCTCCGAGCACCACGCCTTCGGTGAAACCATGAAGAAATCGGCCGACTTCGCCGAAGACCTGGCGGCGACCATGCTGGCATCGACCCTGGGAATCGAACTCGATCCGGATGTGGCCTGGGACGAACGCAAACAGGTCTATAAAGTCGGCCAGCGCCTGTTTGTCACCCGCAGCATCGCCCAGTCAGCCAAGGGTCACAAAAACGGCCTCTGGACCACGGTCATTGCCTGCGCGGTCATGTTGATGACGTAAAAAAGGTTTAGTCCCGCCTATCGCGGCGGGATTGAGCCCGTTTGGCCAGTTAGGCCCGTTTGAGTTGGTTTGCCGGCCAACCGGCTCAAACGGGCTCAACCGGCTAAACGGACCAAACCGTTTAACTAAGGACACCTTCCTCATGCCGCATGATTCGATGTTCAAGGATCACCCTGATATCGTCCCCCCCGCTCTTTCCGCAGACATGTCAGTCGTCGACCTGATCGACGTGCTCGGCCGGACATCCTTCGAAGCCCGCAACGTGCATCGCGCGGCCCGGCTCTATGAACGCATGGTCTCAGACAACGACGTGATCTGGCTCGGGGTCGCCGGCGCCGGTGTTGCCGGCGGCATGGGCGGCATGATTATTTCTCTGATCGAAGCCGGTGTCATCGATGTCATCTGTTCGACCGGGGCCCAGGTCTACCACGATCTTCACTTTGCGTTCGACCTTCCGGTCAAAGCGATATCGCCGGTCTGGGACGACAACTCGCTGCGGCAGCACGGCGACACCCGCATATACGACATCGGAATTCGCGACAAGGAAACTCTCCAGGCGCAGGATGCCATCATTCGCCGATTCGTCCGCGAATGTCACCGGGAGCACCTCTCCGGCAGACCGCTCTCCAGCTGGGAATTCAACCGGGCCCTCGGAAAATGGGCCCACCAACAGGCCAAATATCCGCAACGCAGTTTTGTCGTCGCCGCCGCCGAACACGACGTCCCCATCTTCTGGGACTCGCTGGCCAACCATTCCATCGCCATGAATCTGGTCTTGACCGACCGTATCGGACTGCCGATCAGCTTGTCCGCGCAAAAAGACATCTTCGATTCGGCGGCCATCGTCTTCTCCACCGAACAGACCGGTTTCATCGAACTGGGAGGCGGGGGACCCAAGAACTTTATTCAACAGACCAGCCCCACCATCAGTCAGATCCTGGGCATCGATTTCGAAGGCGCCGACCGCGGGCTCCAAATCGGCACGGCGGTCGAGAGGGAGGGCAGTCTGTCCGGCTGCACCTTCAGCGAAGCGGTGACCTGGGGCAAGTACCGCTCCGTAGATGAAGAAAAGATGGTGCAGATCTGGGGGGAATACAGTGTCATCTTTCCGATCCTGGCGGCTTATGTGCTGGCTAAATGCGCCAAACGACCGCTGAAGCATATCGCCGCGCATCTGCCGCAGTATGCCGAGAAGCTGGAGCAGGCCCGTTGAAAACCGACCCGCAACCGTTTCTCAATCCCGACCCCGAATACACCGCGCTCGAATCCGCCGCCGCCGTGATTCTGCCGATCCCCTACGAAGGCGGTGTGAGCTACGGCACAGGAGCGGGCGCTGCCCCTGCGGCCGTCATCGCGGCATCCCACCAGTTGGAGTTCTACGATGAGGTGCTGAAGGCCGAACCCTTTAGAATGGGCATTGCTACGGTGATGCCGCCCCGGCTGCCCGCAGATCCCGCCGAGGTGCAGGCGGTGGTGTACCGGTCGGCCAAGGAACTGCTCGACCAGAGGAAGTTCGTGGTGTTGATCGGTGGCGACCACTCGGTCAGCGGTCCGTTTGCCCGGGCCCTGAAAACAGTGCACGGCTCTCTTTCCGTGATCCAGCTCGATGCCCACGCCGATCTCAGGGA
>JAQAZR010000442.1:0-3047 GCA_032127235.1 Deltaproteobacteria bacterium | reverse complement strand
CGCTCAATGCATGAGATCCGATTTCAGCGCCCTTTTCCACCAGCGCAACTTCAAGATTCATATTTTTTTCGCGGGCGAGCTGCATCAATCGAATGGCTCCAGCAAGATTTGCGGGCCCACCGCCGACAAAAAGAACATCAAAATCGATCTTTTCACGTTCTATATCCATTTCTGCAATCCTCTGTTCTTATGTTTTTTAAAGAGAAAATGAAATTTGGAATTTTCACCTATCATGATAACTGCTTTTTGTAAACCATATCCACATGGACCGTGCCGGCCGGCACGAGAGATCGGCAGATGAAAAATATGACCTATTGAACTGCAACAGCTCGCCCAGTTGAATTTCGGTGATTCAACAGGACAAGCGCATTCCCCGCAAGCTTGTTGAAGGGAAATTTACCCCTTGAAACCTATCGGTCTTTTCTGTTTAACCGGGGCGTAAATCTCGTTTCAACGGGGATGCAGGGAGCTTCAATCCCGTTTTAGTTCATTTGGCAAGTGCCACGGGTGCAAGTTCGTGGGAATCGACTTCACCGGGGAGGCATCCGCGACGTTCGCTCATTTGGGGTGTAAATTTGTCAACATTCTTCATGAGAAATTCGGGCTAAAGAAAGGAGGGCTGTGCCATGAGAGTAGGAATAAACAAAATTTTTTGTGCCACCGATATTTCAGACTTTTCCAACCATGCTATCTCTTGGGGTATTGCTCTGGCCCGGGAGTTCAGAGCCAAGCTTTATGTCTGCCACGTGGTCGACTTCCCCACCAGCATCACATACGGAGATGGCCCCATATTTTTTATGGATCAGCAGGAGATGGCCATTGGTAACGCGCATACGCAACTTAAACAGTTAATCGGCAAGGCTCAGATTGAATGGGAGCCTCTGGTTACCATCGGTCATGCCGCCGATGAAATATCCCGTCTGGCGGAGGAAAAGGGTGCGGACCTGGCCATTTCAGCCACGCACGGCAGATCCGGTCTCAAACGACTGGTTCTCGGTTCTGTAACCGAACGTCTCATGCGCACGCTTCACTGTCCCTTGCTGATCGTTCGCGGTCCGGAGCATAATTTAAACATCCTTTCGGATCAAACGATACACTTCCCAAAAATTCTGGTGGGTTGTGATTTCTCTGAGGATTCTATTCTGGCATTTCAACACGGACTCAGCCTGGCTCAGGAGTTTCAATCCGAACTGCACCTGGTCCACGTGAAAGAGCCGTCTGTATATGTGGACTGGCTCAAAACGCCTGTAGAATATGAAAAAGATCTTGAAGATGATCTGCAGATCCGGATAAAAGACAGACTTAAAAAAATGGTTCCCCAAGAAGCCTGTAACTGGTGCATCCCGCAAACTGCGCTTTTGGAGGGTCAGCCACATGAGGAACTGATCCGCTATGCTAAGGCAAATGAAGTCGCTTTGATTGTTCTGGGTGTGCGGGGGCAAGGTCTTGTGGAGAAACTGTTTGTGGGATCCACGACGGATCGGGTCGCACGTCAGACGCCGTGTCCGGTTCTCTCAGTGTGTCCGAAAGGTTAGCACACACATTCTTAAAACCAATGACGTGGTTAACCGGATATTTCAGGAGTTCTCCATGGCGCTGGGTGTATTCAAAAGATCCGATGACGCCTTGAAGCTGGCCCGCCAGCACATTTTTCTGGAGGTATTATGATAAAATTACCGCTGATCCACAAGCCCCTGCCCGGCCCAAAAGCACGCAAACTGATCGATCAGGATCGGACTTACGTCTCTCCTTCCTATACGCGTTATTATCCTCTGGTGGTTGAAAAAGCCAAGGGCCTTTGGGTTCACGACGTGGACGGCAATATATTTCTGGATTTTACCGCCGGCATCGCTGTTTGCGCCACGGGCCATTGTCATCCCCGGGTGGTCAAGGCTGTCAAAGAGCAGGCCGACCGCCTGTTGCACATGTCCGGGACCGATTTTTACTATAGAGCCCAGATTGCCCTTGCAAAAAAGCTTTCGAGCCTAACTCCGGGAAAAGGCGGGAAAAAGGTTTTTTTTGGGAATTCAGGCGCAGAAGCGGTTGAGGCCGCATTCAAACTGGCCCGATGGCATACGCGGCGTGAATTGAATCTGGCCTTTTACGGGGCTTTTCATGGCCGGACAATGGGGGCACTGTCCCTTACGGCCAGCAAGACCATCCAGAGAAAACACTACAACCCGTTGGTTCCGGGAATCACGCATATTCCATATGCCTATTGCTATCGGTGCCCTTATAATCTCCGGTATCCCGGGTGCGAACTGGGTTGTGTCCAATGGGTTGAAGATACCCTTTTCCGAACAACCATACCCCCCGAAGAGGTTGCCGCCATTTTCGTGGAACCGATCCAGGGAGAAGGGGGGTATATCGTGCCGCCGCCTGAATTTCATAAGAAAATGAATAATATAGCGAAAAAATACGGCATCCTTTATGTGGCCGACGAAGTTCAGTCGGGCATGGGGCGTACGGGAAAAATGTTCGCAATGGAACATTTTGACGTCGATCCGGACATCATTGCTCTGGCCAAAGGGATCGCTTCGGGCATGCCTTTGGGGGCATTGATCGCAGGGACTGAGATTATGGATTGGGAAGCCGGCTCTCATGCGTCCACCTTCGGCGGCAATCCTGTTTCATGCCAAGCGGCGCTGGCGACTATTGAACTGCTTGAAGAAGGACTTATGAAAAATGCTGCCGATCAGGGGGACTATCTTATGGCAGGACTCCGAGAACTGCAACAATCGTACGAATGCATGGGTGATGTCCGGGGCAAAGGGCTGATGGTGGGGGTGGAGTTGGTCAAGGACCGTGAAACCAAAGAACCTGCCAGAACGTGGCGGAACGAAATTATTCAAAACGCTTTTCACAAAGGGCTGCTGCTATTAGGGTGCGGTGAAAACACCATCCGATTTTCTCCCCCCCTGACGGTAACTGCCGGAGAGATCGATACCTGCCTGTCCATTTTCGATAATGCTGTAAGGGAGATAGCGGGATGAGGGTTATTCGGATGTCGAATCGGAAGCGGCTTCCGCCCGTTGGTAGAAGGAAAG
>JAQAZR010000441.1:0-2990 GCA_032127235.1 Deltaproteobacteria bacterium | reverse complement strand
GTCGCGCAGGTGCATCACCTCGCGATCCAGCGTAATCGATTCCATCGCCATGTGGGCCGTCCGCAGAACGGTACCGCCCGGCGTTTCGTAAACCCCTCTGGACTTCATGCCGACAAAGCGGTTCTCCACGATGTCGACCCGCCCGATGCCATGCCGCCCGCCCAGGCGGTTGAGCTCCGCCAGCAAGGCCGCCGGCGAAAGCTTGCGGCCGTTGACGGCCACCGGGTCTCCGTCCTGAAACCCTACCTCGATGTCTTCCGGTGTGTCGGGAGCGTTACGCGGCGAAACCGTGAGGGTGTAAATGTCCTCGGGGGCGGCTGCCCACGGATCTTCAAGTACGCCGCCTTCATAGCTGACATGCAGCAGGTTCGAGTCGGTGCTGTACGGTTTCTCGTGGGTGGTGGGCACTTTGATGCCGTGTTTGCGGGCAAAGGCCATCAGGGCGGTGCGCGAGGTCAGGTCCCATTCACGCCAGGGCGCGACGATTTTGATGTGCGGTTCGTGCGCCAGATACCCCAGTTCGAAGCGCACCTGGTCGTTTCCCTTGCCAGTGGCGCCATGGCTGACGGCATCCGCCTCCTCAAGCTTGGCAATTTCGACCTGCCGCTTGGCGATCAACGGACGGGCCAAAGAGGTGCCGAGCAGGTATTGACCCTCATAGATGGCATTGGCGCGGAAGGCTGGAAAGACATACTCTCTGACAAACTCTTCCTTTAAGTCTTCGATGTAGATCTTGGATGCGCCGGTCTTGCGGGCATTTTCCCTGATCTGGTCGAAATCGTCTTCCTGGCCGATGTCGGCCGAAAAAGTGACGACCTCACATTGGTAGGTCTCGATCAACCATTTGAGAATAACGGAGGTATCCAAACCTCCGGAATAGGCCAGAACGACTTTTTTTATTTTTTCCGTCAACTTGCTTCTCCTTTAAATAGATCCCGCGCCATCATCGTGCCGTAGTCCTTTCACCCCGCACGAGGTCGGTCAACACATCTTCCAGGCAGTCGATCAGACGATCGATCTCCTGCGTCGTGACGATCAACGGCGGCACGAACCGCAAGATGTCACCTTGGACACAATTGACCAGAAAACCTCTTTCCAGGCACGCCAGAACGACTGGCTCGGCATCGACGGCGAGTTTTAGTCCCAGCAGCAGACCCAGGCCGCGCACCTCTTCGATGATGGGGTGCCGCTCCTTGAGCCGCAACAGCCGGTCGAAAAAATAAGCGCCGGTTTTGCGACAGGTTTCCGGGATATCGTTTTCCAGCATCAGGCGCAGGACTGCGCGGGATGCTGCGGTCACAAGGGGCGTCCCGCCGAATGTCGTTGCGTGGGAACCCGGCCCGAAGGCCTCTGCCATCCGTTCACGGGCCAGCATCGCGCCCATCGGCAGGCCGTTGGCCAGAGCCTTGGCCAGGGTCATGATATCCGGCTCGATGCCGAAGTGTTCATAAGCGAACAGTCTTCCGGTCCGTCCCATCCCGGTCTGGATTTCATCGAAGATCAGAAGCGTGCCGGTTGCGTCGCAAAGCGCCCGCACGGCTTCGAGATAGCCGGCGTTCGGGCAGCGCACGCCGCCCTCTCCCTGGATCGGTTCGAGCAGCACGGCGGCGGTTCTGTGATCGAGCTTGGCTTTAAGGCCCGTAATGTCGTTGAACGGCACAAAATCAAACCCGCCGAGCACCGGATCGAACCCTTTGCGGATCTTTTCCTGGCCGGTTGCCGAAAGGGTCGCCATGGTGCGCCCGTGAAACGACTTGTCCATGGCAATGATCCGGTAGCGGTCGGAATCGCCCTTCTCGTAGAAATATTTGCGGGCCAGCTTGATGGCCGCTTCATTGGCTTCGGCTCCACTGTTGCAGAAAAAGACCCGGTTCGCGAAACTGTTTTCCACCAGCAGGGCGGCCACATCGGCCTGGGGTTCGGTGTAGAAAAGGTTGGAAACATGCACCAAGCGAGCCGCCTGTTCGGCCACGACACGAGTGACGGCCGGGTGGGCATGCCCCAGGTTGCACACCGCAATGCCGGCCACAAAGTCAAGGTAGGCTTGGCCGGATTCGTCCCAGAGCGTGCAGCCATCCCCTCTGGTCAATACAACCGGCAACCTTTTGTAGGTCGCCGCTATGAAGGCGTCGGCTTTCTTGATGATCTCGCTGGGCATCTGTCAGTTAGCCCCTCGGGCGGTTGTGTCAGTTGAGTCGGTTAGGTCAGTTTTGTCAGTTAAGCAGTCATGGCCCATCGGGCCGCTACAGTGCATTAAAATTATTGGTTCTACCGTTTCAGCGTCCTGTCATTTCACCGATGGGAGCCGGCTGTTGTTTCGGTTGAAGCAGGCGCAGCTGTTTGAGGCGGTTAGCGGGCCTTGCCCCATCGCCATTGCGCAAATAAGATGAACGCTTCCGCGGTTTTCAATCGGCAGCAACCATTTTTTTAAAACCGGGCCAGCGATGGGGTTAGGTCCGCTTGACGCCGAGTTCTGCGCCGTATGAAACCGAAGCAACAGTCGGCGGTGCCCTGACCAAGAGTTGTTTGAAATAAAAGTACGCAAAAATCTTGCATAGCCAAGCATTATTTTCGCGTTAACAATGGTGGTAATTTTTGGGGGTTTGAAGAGAATGATGAGGCGAATCAGCGCTCGGGGTTTGAAAACTAAGTTTATTCAGAGGATCAGGGGCATCCCCCTGCTGTTTTTAGGATTTGTGGCGGCGGTAATCCCACTCTTTTCATTCCATGCAGCGGCTGATGACGCGAACGGTTATCTGGCGGTGACCGGGCCGTGCCGGCTCGCGTTTCCGGTCGATCACGGTGCGCACCCGGGATATCGGACCGAATGGTGGTACGTCACCGGCAACCTCGCAACACCTGACGGGCGGCCGTTCGGGTTTCAGGTGACCGTTTTCCGGCGTCAGATCGGTCCGACCAGTGACCGCCGAAGCTGGCCGGAACCGTCATCCGCCTGGCGTACCCAGCAGCTTTACCTGGGTCACATCGCG
>JAQAZR010000440.1:0-3197 GCA_032127235.1 Deltaproteobacteria bacterium | reverse complement strand
CATCACTCTAAAAGACCAAAAGACCACGGCAACCGGCGGGCGTTCGTCTTTCGGCCACTCCTTGAGCCCTTTGACCTCACCGTCGAGGTCGTGAGTGAGGATAAGACTCGACAGCTTGGGAATTTCGAGGGCATATTTGGTGCGCTCTTCCTCCTGATCCGGCCAGCCGAACAGTTTCAGCGCGGCGCCCGTTTCGGTCTCCCAGAGACCCTCCATGGCCGCGACCTTGGCCGGCTGATATTCCAAGGTGTTCAGCCCGTGTAAATCGCCGATGACGGGTTGCAGCGGTGCAATGAAAACAGCCATCAGCATGGCCATCCCGAACATTATCCGGGCATGCTTGACATGGCGATTGCGCCACAGGTAATACGCGCCGATACCGCCCACAACGAAGGCAGTGGTCAGGTACGCCGCGATGGTCATGTGCGCAAATCGATAGGGGAAGGAGGGATTGAAAATGATCTGAATCCAGTCAGTCGGGTACAGCAAGCCGTTTTCGCCTACCCGGAAGCCTTGCGGGGTTTGCATCCAGCTGTTGGCCGACAGGATCCAGAAAGCGGACAGCAGGGTGCCGAATGCGACGATAATGGTCGCGGCGAAATGCATTTTGGGGCTGACCCGATTCCAACCGAACAGCATAATGCCGAGAAAGGATGCCTCGAGGAAAAAAGCCGTCAAGACCTCAAAGCCCAGAAGCGGGCCGATGACACTGCCGACCTTGTCTGCGAAGACAGACCAATTGGTGCCGAATTGATACGACATGACCACACCGGAAACAACCCCCATGCCGAAGGTTACCGCAAATATCTTGACCCACATGCGGTAAATGTCTTCGTAAATCCGGTTTCCGGTCTTCAACAAGCGCCACTCGACGACCACCAGCCAACTGGCCAGACCGATCGTAAAAGCGGGAAAGATGATGTGAAAAGATATCGTAAAGGCGAACTGGACACGCGCCAAGAATACCGGATCGAGATGTGCAATCATGAGAAATCCTTATTTGTCGTTTACTTCTTGCCGAGTAAATAATGAGACACGAGCCACTCCCGACCGTCGCGATACCCCCAAAGTTCGGCGCAGGCCATGAAGAAAATTCTCCAGCGTTGAAACCAGCGCGCCGCGTCATCAGGCCCATAGGTCTGCTGCATGACCGGCATAATCTCGTTTTTGTTGTTGTCCATGTTTGTCAGCCAGGCTTCGGCCGTTTGGCTGTAATGCCGGCCGTTGACCCGCCAGTGTCGCTCGACTTTCAGGTTGTCTTGAAGGCGAAAAAGCAAATCGTCCGAGGGCATGATGCCGCCGGTGAAAAAATAGCGGCCCATCCAGTTGTCGTTCCCGCCGGTTTCGTATACGTATGCGAATTTCCGGTGAGTAAAGATGTGGATGAACAATTTGCCCTCGGGCGCCAGCCATGTGTCGATTCGGTCGAGCAGGCGCGGCCAGTTGCGCATGTGCTCGAACATTTCTACCGATACCACGCGGTCAAAAATCTGGTCCGTGCTGAAATCGTTCATGTCGGCGGTGATCACCTGGAGGTTGGTCAGGTTCCGTTCAGTCGCCTTGGCGGTGATAAATTTCCGTTGCGACGCAGAGTTCGACACGGCGACAATTCGGCTTTTCGGATAGTGCTGCGCCATCCACAAAGACAACGACCCCCAGCCGCAGCCGAGTTCCAGTATGGCCATGCCGTCTGTGATTTCGGCCCGCTCGCAGGTCAACGCCAACATGGCCGCTTCGGCTTCATCGAGATTCCGGACGTCCTCCGGCCAGTAGCACCCACTGTACTTCAGGTGCTTGCCGAGCACCGCTTCGAAAAAGCCGGCGGGAACTTCGTAGTGCTGCTCGTTGGCGTCACTTGTGTGCACCGCAATCGGGCTTTCATGCATATGAGCGATAAATCGATCTAAAGCCTCGCGCTGCTCTTGCGGGTCGCTCCGTTCTTCCTGAGCCAGACGCTGCTTGTCGAGATAACGGATGCCCAGCCGGATCAAGCGGTCCGGCAGAAGACCCCTGTCTGCCATATCAATCAACATTTTCACTCTCCCTCCTTCTTGGGGAACCATGGGAAAAACGCGTTCGTGCGCCTGACGTATTCCTGATACCCTGGGCGGGTGCTGGTAATTGTCTTTTCCGTCAAGGGAATCCCCGTCATTTTGAGTAACACCACGGTGACGATCACCGGGCTGATCACCGTCCACCAGCTTCCAGGAGTTGCAAAGGCGACAAAAAAAACGCCCCACCAAACCATAAATTCACCGAAGTAGTTCGGGTGTCTGGAGTACGCCCACAATCCCCGGTCCATGACTTTGCCCTTGTTTTCCGGGTTTGACTTGAAGCGGGCCAGCTGCCAGTCGCCGATCGATTCGAACAGGAAACCGGCCGTCCAGATGCACGCTCCAACAATATCGATCCAGTTCAGGTGTTTTGGTGACGGTGAAATTTGTCCGAATTGCGGGGCCAGTGAAATACACCACATAACAACAGCCTGGAGGATGAATACCTTAAACAGACTCACGATCCAGAATTTTTCCCCGCTTTCCTTCCGCCAGAGGCCGTAGCGCGGGTCTTCGCCCTTGCCCCAATTTCGCCACGTCAAATACAGACTCAGCCTCAGCCCCCAAAATGTCACCAGTACGGCAATCAGGATTCTGCGCACCGCATAGCCGTCAGAAAGAAAGAGGGTGATCCAGGCAATCAGAACGAATCCCAATCCCCAGAGACTGTCGACCACCGTTACATTTCGATAAACGAGGCTGATGATCCAGCCGATGATCATCATTGCGATCACGGTCGTGAGGTTTATAAACATTATGTTAGTACTAGGTTCCATTCGACCATTTCCGTTCTTTGACGTTATGCCAGCACCTGAGATGGTTCCAAAGGATTTCGGACCGACTGACCATTGCGCCGAAGCGTTATCGCCGTGCGGATGTCCCGGTGGATGCGGCTGCTGATCGGGTAGGCCAGCGCAATGGCGAACGCAATGATGTTGCAGGCCGACGGCACCAGGGCGTAAAGGGCCCGGAGTGTGAGGCGGACTTGCTCGGATTGCTCGACATTGGGGGTGTAGCCGGCAAGTCCCAATACCGACAGGCCGATGCCGACACCGACGGCAGCCGCCATTTTTTTGGCGATCGACCACAAACCGATATATTGCCCCTCGCGTCTCTCGCCGCTCATAAGTTCGTCATAGTCTA
>JAQAZR010000439.1:0-4513 GCA_032127235.1 Deltaproteobacteria bacterium | reverse complement strand
GACATCGTCCAACGCACTCTGAAGGTCACGCCACATCTGGCTGTTCATGGCGTTGAGGACTTTGGGACGGTGGAGTTTGACGGTGGCGACGCCGTCCTTTTTTTCGTAGATGATACATTCAAATTCCATGCGGAATGACTCCTTTAATAATCATCGGCAAACCCCGGTGTTGCTGGGGATACTCCCAGAGTTTGACGGTTCCAGAAGCTAACAAATACATGAGACACTTCAAAAATGACACGACACTAGTCGATGTGGGGCATCAGGGTCCACTTGATGAACCAGGTATTCTGTGCGACATCTTCCTCAAGACAGACGATGCCCCCGTTTTGAAATTTGAAGATGGTTTTATCCGCATTGCCGGTGACCAGATAAGAGGTCAATTTTTCCATAAACGGCAGGTGTCCCACCAGCATCAGGCCGTCTTGGGATCGAAGCTCGGCGGACAACCGGACCACATCATCGAGCGGTTTCAACCCGCTGCGTTCTACCACCTTGTCTTTCAGGTCGAAGGCGGCGGCAAAAATGGCGGCCGTCTGCAAGGCTCTTTTCTTGCCGCTGTGAGCGATTCCCGCTATCTGGACGGTATAGTTTGCGGCAACCGCGGCGATGCGCTCGACTTCGGCCCGACCCGTATCCGAGATTCCCTGCTCGGGGTCGATATCCTTGGGCAGGCTCTTGCCGTGCTGCACGAGATAGAGTGCCATAAGGCGCTTCCTCCTCCAAAAGGGTTGCCAATCCGTTAAAATGAATATATATACATAGTTTTACAATATTTTCAAGCGGCTTGGATCATTCAATCTCGGAGAATGCTGAATGCGAATCGTCACCCGGCCTGATTTCGACGGAGTTGTCTGCGCGGTATTGCTGCATGATGTCGAAACAATTACCGAACCGATCAAATGGGTCGAACCCGGTGACGTGCAAAAAGGGTTGGTGGAAATTCATGCCGGCGACATTATCGCCAACTTACCCTATGATGATCGCTGTACGATGTGGTTTGACCACCACTTCACCAACCGCATCGAGAAACCGTTCGAAGGAGAATTTCGTGCGGCCCCTTCGGCCGCCGGTATCATCTATGGCTTCTATCCGAATCGATTTCCTGAAAATCGTCGTGAGCTGGTTGCGGCGGCTGATAAAATCGACTCGGCCGACCTGTCCATGGACGAAGTGCTTCAGCCGGAAAAATACGATTTCGTGTTGCTATCGATGACCATATCGAACCAGGATGAACCGGATGAGCCGTATTGGAATCATCTGGTGGCGTTATTGCGGAGTTCGGATATTCGTTCCGTTCTGTCGGATTCCGAGGTGCGACTGCGCTGCGACGGAATCATCGCGGAGAACAAGATCTACCGCAAGCGCTTAGAGGAACACACCCGCGTGCGGGGGCAGGTCGCCATCACCGATTTCAGGCCCCTCACCAAAGCGCCGACCGGCAACCGGTTTCTGGTGTATTCTCTTTTTCCCGAGACTTTCGCACACGTTCGGATCCGCTACGACGCCAAGAATGTCGATAAAATTGCGGTCAACGTGGGGCACAGCATATTCAACCGCACTTGCAAGGTGAACGTCGGGTTGCTGCTCTCCCGTTTCGAGGGCGGGGGGCACCCGGGGGCCGGCGCCTGCCGCTTTCATGTCAGCAAGGCCGAGGAGTACCTTCCGCAAATCATCGAGACCCTGATCAAAAACCAGCCGTTGGAATAGCCGCCTGCGGGCTCGCTCTAAAATAATATTGCTTTTTGTCGCACGGGCGTATTAATCGCGGTGCGGCGTCGGCTGAACCCAACGGTTTGTCGTACTGTCGTAAAACCACTTGTCGGGGAAGCCGCGGCGTCTGACGAAGGAGGGGTTTTCGGCCCAGTTGAGGAGTTCCTCGTAGGCCTGATGTATTTTTCTGAAGGAATCGGCATCTCCGCCGCGGTCCGGATGGTGTTTCAATGCCTGCTGGCGATAGGCCGTTTTGATGACTCTAAAAAGCTCGGGGGAATTCAAGACGGACTTGCCGAGCTTCAAGCGAATCAATGACACGTCTCTGACACTCGGGATTCTGATCTCGAGGGGTTTGACCGACTCTCTGTCGGCGGCATCGCGACGGGCCTGTTCGAGAACCAGGCGTGATGCCAGGTAATGCCGGTTGGTCCGGCGTTTCTCGGCCCACCAGGCGTTTCCGAGCATATTGGCCATGCGGCAGAAATCCGTGGCCGGTTTCAATCTTGTCGAACGGGGGTAAATGAAGCTGAAAATTTCTGCGGCACCGAAAGGCATCACATCCAGCAGGATCATTTCCGCCGTAAAATAGAAGGTCGCAAAACGGGTGTTGAGAGCTTTGAGCAGACCGGTCCGGATGTTCAGCGTGCGGTGCAGGCGCTGTCGGCATTCGATTGAGCAGTAGCGGCGCAGACCCATTTTCAAGATCGAGCCGCAGGACAGACACCCGCCGAGTCTCGTTTGAAGCGGGACGATGCCGGTATGTTGACCGCTGTAATTCATGGCAAAATCGACCCTCAAATCTCCTTGAAAGCCGTTCCCGGGAAAAAGCAATACGGACAAGCCTCCGGGGGCTCTGCGGCGTAATGGACATGGCCGCAGATCCGGCAGCGCCAGACCTTTTGACCTCTTTGCTTCAGAGCCGCCAACTCCTCCGGGTCCTTGTCCCAAATGATCGGCAGATCCTCCAGCGGCGGCATGACCGGCCGGTAATGGTTCAGAACAAAACCCGATACGATGATCCTTTGAACCTCACTGGTGCCCTCGTATATTTTGAGCAGGCGGATGTCCCGCAGCAGCTTTTCAACCGGGAAAAACCGGGTATAGCCGTAGCCGCCGAAAACCTGCAGAGCCTCCTCCACGACCTCCATGGCGGCCTCACTGGCGTAAAATTTGGCAACCGACGCCGATATCGTCGGGTCCTGCCCGCCGTCGGCCTCCAGGGCCGCCTTCCATGTGAGCAGGCGCGCGGTTTCGACCTTCTGGTACATTTCGGCGAGTTTGAACTGGATCGCCTGAAAATTCGATATTTCCATCCCGAAGGCCCGGCGCTTCTTGGCGTAGTCCAAGGCGTATTCCATGGCACTGCGGGCGGCTCCGACGGCAAAGGCACCGATGATCGAACGGGTCCGGCCAAAAGTTTTCATGGCCAGGGCAAACCCCTCTCCGGGATGTGCCAGAATGTTTTCGGACGGAACCCGCACGTCCTTGAAATTCAATCCAACCGTGTTGGAGCAGCGTTGCCCCATTTTCGGTATGGGCCGGCCGGCCGAAACGCCTTCCCAGTCTTTTTCCACCAGAAAGGCGCAGATGCCGGCGTGTTTGGACGCCGGGTCCACCGTCGCAAAAACGGTCATGTAGTCCGCGATCCCGCCGTTGGTGATCCAGTATTTGGTGCCGTTGAGCCGGTAGCCCGTACCGTCCTTTTCCGCCCGACAGCGAATTCCGGAGACGTCCGAGCCCATCGTCGGCTCGGAGGTGGCAAAACAGATGATCTTGAAGTTCCCGACGATTTCGGGCAGATACTTCTTCTTGGGGGCATCGTTTTTCGAGAGGATGATCGGTTCCATCCCCAGTGAGTTGTCGAAGATCGATGTCGCCAGGCCAGGGCAGGCTGCGGCGATCTCTTCGGTCAACAGGGCGCTTTCCAGCATTCCCAATCCTTTGCCGCCGTAGGCTTTCGGAATGTCGGTGTTCATCAGTCCGGCGTCGAAAGCCTTGCACAGGACGAAAAGCGGTAACTCGTCTTTTTCATCGAAGCGCCAGGCGGCCGGCAGAACCTCATTCAGCGCAAATTCGCGGGCCTTTTGCCGCAGGGCCTCCTGCTCGGCCGTCAAGTTGAAGCTCAACATGGGAACCTCCCGGGAAAAAGAGTGTCATCATCGGCACAGCTGTCAGGCTGGGACCCTTTCGCTTATATCGGAACCGCCGCAGGAGTGCAAGTCACTGTTAGGACCGGTTGCAGACGCCCACCTTATGCGGTTGTGTCCGTTGAGTCCCGCCCCGGCGGGATTGAGCCGGTTATGTCAGGCATGGTATGTGGCCCAGCTTATAATTTCGTACTAAACTGTCATAGCCCTTCCGGCCGTCACGGTGCATGAAAATCCTACTGATCGGTTCCGCGTTCTGGGTTCAACGTTCAAAGGTTTAACCAACCCTGAACCCGAAACCCTGAACCGCTCAACCTACATATTATGGATGGACAACCACCAGTCGGCGTGTTAAGAACTGCGGCTTTGTTCGGCAGGGGGAATACTGCAGGGGAGAGGTTACACGTATGCTTGTTTATGGCAAGCTGTTGATGACCGCTTTTTTCTGGGGCGGCACGTTTATCGCCGGCCGGGCCCTTGCCGGTCATGTGGCGCCCTTTTCAGCGGCTTTTCTCCGATTCGCCGTCGCATCGGTTTTTCTGCTCCTGTTTTTGCTGAAAATCGAAGGGCGGATACCCGGACTTCACAAGAAGCAGGCGGCACCGATTCTGGTCCTGGGAATGACCGGGGTCTTCGCCTACAATTTTTTC
>JAQAZR010000438.1:0-3566 GCA_032127235.1 Deltaproteobacteria bacterium | reverse complement strand
TGCGCGCCAACGACGCGATATCTTTCGCGCTTGATAAAGATGAACTGCTGGGCGTCATCGGCCCGAACGGTGCCGGCAAGACCACTCTTTTCAACTGCATCGCCGGGCTGCATCCGGTAACCGCCGGGCAGATCATTTTCGACGGCGGGGATATCACCCGGCTGCCGGCCTATGATGTCGCACGGCGCGGCCTGGCCCGCACCTTTCAGGTGTATGTCGCTTCCGGTGACTTGTGCGTTTTGGAAAACGTGATGGTGGGCGCTTTCATGCGCACCCGCAAGCGAGCGCAAGCCAAACGGCAAGCGGAAGACATTCTGGAGAGACTCAACCTGACGGACGTGGCCGGCGCCATGGTGAGCGAACTGCCGGTGGCCGCCCAGAAACGCGTGACCATGGCAACCGCTCTGGGCACGTCCCCCAAAATGCTGTTGCTCGACGAGGTGGCCGCCGGCTTGAATCCTGGTGAAATCGAAGAGATCCTGGCGATCATCAGAAGCGTTCACCGTGACATGGGGATTACGGTCATGCTGATCGAACATGTAATGGAGCTGGTGATGAACATCAGCGACCGCATCATCGTACTCGACTACGGGCGCAAAATCGCCGATGGTCTCCCCCGGCAGATCGCCGATGATCCGAAGGTCATCAAAGCCTATCTGGGGGAACGGTACGTGCACGAACACTCCGGCGAGGGAACCTGACCGATGGCGCAGCCGATACTCACCGTCGAAAACATCCGCGTGCGCTACTCCGGGCTGCCGGTCCTGCAGGGGGTCTCGATCCAACTCGATGCGGGTGAAACCGTCTGTGTGGTGGGTGCCAACGGGGCCGGCAAGTCGACCCTGCTGCGGGCCGTCATGGGAACCCAGAAGGTCTTTGAAGGCCGCATCTGCTTCAAAGGACGCGAGATTCAGCGGCTGCGCACCGAAGAAATCGTCCGGCTCGGCATTGTCTACGTGCCGGAGGAAAAAATGCTCTTCAAGCCGCTGTCCGTGGCGGAAAACATTCGGCTCGGCGCCTTCGTTCTCAAGGACAGGCCGCAGATAGAAAAAAACATCGATTTTGTCTACCGCCTCTTCCCCCGCCTGCGCGAGCGCCGCGACCAGGCCGTGTCGACTCTTTCCGGCGGCGAACAGCAGATGGTGGCCATCGGCCGTGGGCTCATGTCCGGCCCGAAAGTGCTGATGCTGGACGAGCCCTCTTTAGGACTCGCGCCGATATTGGTGGACGAGGTGCTCGACACCGTGCGGCAACTCAAACTGAAAGGCATCAGCATCCTGCTCGTGGAGCAGAACGTCCGCGAAGCGCTTGATCTGGCCGACCGCGGCTATGTCATGCAAACCGGCCGGATCGTCGAAGAGGGCAACGGCAAGGAGCTTCTGGAAAGCAACCGCTTCCGGAAAGCATTTTTGGGCATTTGACGGCGCCTTGATAGGCAGAGATCAGGCGTGCGGCAAGCCGGACTTAAGGCCGAAACGAAGTCCACAGAAAACGAAGGCGGCATCTACTTCTCGCTCATAATCACAGAGCCGTCCCAGTCCGGTGGCACTGTCACCGAGCCGTCGATGATGCCCCGGCAGCGTTTGATGTATAGCCGTGTGGGCCGATCGTCGGGAACCTCTATTTGCAACCGCTCGAAGACCTCCAGCGCCCGCTCCCAGTTTTGTCCCCGGTACTCTTCGATACCTTCCGTAAACCGGGCGCAAAAAAACGCCAGCGCCTCTGCGCCCTCCTCATCTTTTGTGGCCAACAGTTCATGGATCACGATGCTCTTCTTCTTCCCTTTGACCGCGACGATGTCCAGCGGTCGACATATCATCAGTTTGTCAACAGCCTCGTAGACACTCTGGCTGACGATAATTTTGGTTCCGTATATCCGGTTGATGCCCTCCAGTCGGGAAGTCAGGTTCACATTATCGCCGAAGATGCTGTAGTTCATGCGCCGGCTCGAGCCGACGTTGCCGACAATCGTCTCGCCGAAATGAATGCCGAAACAGGTCGGCATGGCCGGCTTTTCTTCGGCCCGCCATTGCCGGTTTAAAGCGGCTTCCGCTTTGCTGCAGCCCAAAGCAGCGCGACAGGCAAGCAAGGCCGGGTTCTCTACTTCTAGCGGCGCCCCCCAGAAGGCCATGATACCGTCGCCGATGTATTTGTCGACCGTGCCCTGCTCCTGTTCTATGATCTGCGTCAGGCGATCCAGATAGGCCGAGAGCTGCAGCATCAGTTCTTTGGCCGTGAGGGTTTCCGAAAGGGTCGTGAATCCGACAATATCCGTGAACATGATGGCCAGAAGCACCTTTTCGCCGCCCAGTTTGGCCTCACGTCCCGTGGCGATGAGCTGTCGGACAAGCTCGGCCGGGACGTACCGTCCGAACGAGGCCAGCCCGCCCTTCATGGCCATGAAGGCGTCGTTGAGAGACCGGATCTCCGTGAGATTCGATTGTATCCCGTTGACCTCTTCGAGCCGAAAGTCTTTGATCTTTCCGGCTTCCTGCACCAGCCGTTTGACCGGTCGTGTGATCCAGCCGGAAGCCGCATAGACTATAAGCAGGCAGGTCAAGGTGATGAGCGCAGTGATCAGCAGGGCCTGATAAATGATCTTGCGGGTCGGCCCGACGACTTCCGCCTCAGGTATGACCGCCGCTATTTTCCATTTTTTTTCAAAGGCGGCGGGAAATCGGAAAAAGAATCCCAGATAGATGCGACCGCCGGTGGTCGAGGATAGGATTTCTGCACCGGAAGCCAGGTGTTTTCGATAGGCATCCTCAAACCACGGGATTTCCAGATCCTTCAATTGTGGCAGGCGGCCGCCGCTTTCGCCTGAAGTCTCATCGTAAGACCGGCTATCATCGGTGATGACCTCGCCGGCCTCGTTTATGATAAAAATTTTCCCGTTCTTCACGAGCCTCTGGGAGGCCACGAATTCTGTCAGACTGTTCAGGGTAATGTCGACACCGACAACCGCTTGGAGGTTTCCCTTGTTGTTGAGAATCGGGCAGGAGCCGGTGATGCCAAGATCATGGGTCGATTGAAACCGGTAAACATTGGACCAGTAAATTCCGGTTTCAGGTCGGGTGGCCTTATACCACGGCCGGGTGCGGGGGTCGAAATCGGCTGGCTCGATTTCGGATCTAATGACGCCGAAGTCTATATTGCGAAAGTGCCACAGGTCTATCACCTGATCCGTAGTGCGATCGATCAGGCGTGTCGCCAGCTCGGGCGTCCTTCTGGCCTGGATGAAACTGCCCTGCGGATCGGCCATGTAATAGCTGGCGACCTGTGGCGTCAACATCAGCTGCTTCCACAGGTAAGCCCATATTTTTTCGTGCTGGCCAACAATAGGCATGTCTTCGAAAGCCACGGCCGTCATCCGTGTGAGGCGGCCGGGTGACTCCACAAAGGCAACGGTGCGCTCGATGAGCTTTTCGGCCTGGACGCGGTCCAAGTGACTGTAAATATCTACCTTGATCGTCGATGATACCATATAATAAACGTCCTTTATGCTCACAACCGTGAGAATCAACAGAAGCGCAAAAGTCTGTAATATGCTGATACGGATGCTGAAT
>JAQAZR010000437.1:0-3078 GCA_032127235.1 Deltaproteobacteria bacterium | reverse complement strand
GCCGCATTGCGGTAGTCCACGGCGCGTTTGCCGTTCCAGCTTTTAAACACCGCTTCGGTGGCCAGTTTCGACTGTTCGTACGGATCGGCCGGAAAGGTGTAATGGGTTTGATGCCGATAGATCTCCTTGAACTCCCGGGTGACGGTTTGCCAGTGCTCGGCGGTGAGTTCCGCATCGGTCTCCACCCCAGCGCGCCTGCGGGCGGCGGTGATCACCTGTTCGAAGATTTCGTCCGGCAATCCCATTACCACGCTGCCGAACATCTGGACCAATCAGCGGTAGGCGTCGTAGACAAACCGCTCGTCTCCGGTCAGGGCGACCATCCCCTTGGCGGTGTCGTCGTTGAGCCCGATATTGAGAACCGTGTCCATCATGCCGGGCATGGAAAATTTCGCACCGGAGCGGCAGGAAACCAGCAGGGGATTTTTCGCGTCGCCGAATTTTTTCCCGGTTGCCGCTTCGATTTGTTGCAGCGCATCGATTTCCTGCTTCCACATGCCCTGCGGCAGCGTCCCGCCACCGTCCAGATAGGCGATACACGCTTCGGTCGTGACCGTGAATCCCGGTGGAACCGGTATTCTCAGCCGCGCCATATCAGCCAGGTTGGCCCCCTTGCCGCCCAACAGGCCCCGTACCTTGTCCCAGTCTCCGCCGACATATTCCTGGGCCTGATCGACTTCGTCAAACAAGTAAACCCATTTTTTTGTCATGATCAGCCTCGCCTCCCGATGAAAAACGATTCCAAATCATTGAAAATTCGACCGAACACTTTCAACTGCCCACTGATGTCAAATAATGTGGAATGAAAATCAATGTCAAGATATAGTTCTTGCCCATCCATAAATAGCATGTTTTAGCCCAGGCCGGTGTTCTCGCGAATTTGAAATCCTCGACGTAGCGGGCTACGCTTCCGGTTTCAAATTCGCTCCGGCCTTGAGCTGAACCAAAACCTACTATTTCTGGATTGACACGATTCTTTTTTTCAGAGATGGCCCTTTTCCGCAATTCCTTGACAAATGCGGACCGGTTCTCATATGACAAATTAAGCTTTAGGACCGTTTCATTTGATAACGGTTATGTATTCATTTTGCCGGCAAGGAGAAGACGATGAAAGAGGTTGTGATTGCTGCGGCCTGCCGCACGGCCATCGGCGCATTCGGGGGGTCGCTGCGCGACAGCCACGCTGCGCGAATCGCTCGTGTGACAATGCAGGAAGCCATCAAACGGGCGGGCATCGATCCGGCCCAGATCGATGACATCCGCTACGGCTGCTGTATGGAGCCGTCCGATTCCCTCAATGTCACGCGTGTCGCCGCGCTGCTGGCCGGTATTCCAGATGCGGTTCCGGCCGTGACGATCAACCGGGTGTGCATCTCCGGTATGGAGGCGGTCGTCTCCGGGATGGCCATGATTCAGGCCGAAATGGCGGATATCGTTTTGGCCGGCGGTGTCGAGCACATGTCGGGTGTTCCTTACGAGGTGCCGGCCGCGCGGTGGGGATGCCGACTGCAGGACCAGGTGTTTGTCGATGCCATGATGCGTGCCCTGCACTGCGGCTCGCACATTCTTCCGCATCCGGAAGACGGTCCAGTGGATGCGGACAAACCGCCGCTGAGTTTTTTCAAGGGTAAACCCTACATCATGGGTCACACGGCCGAGTTTGTCGCCCAGCACCTGGACATCAGCCGCGAGGAAATGGACGAGGTCGCTCTACGGAGTCAGAACAACGCCGAGCGGGCGAACCGTGACGGCTCATTCGAAGCCGAAATCGTGCCGATGCAACTGCCGCAGAAAAAGGGCGCACCGATCGTCTTTGAGCACGATGAGCATTTCCGGCCGGGTCTGACCATGGCGGACCTGAAAAAGCTGCCACCCGCGTTCGTGCCCAAGATCGGCAAGGTGACGGCCGGCAACTCCAGCGGCATCAACGACGGGTCGGCCGGTCTGGTGATCCTTTCGGCCGAAAAGGCCCGGGATCTCGCCATACGGCCCCTGGCCAAGATCCGGGCCGTGGGCCGGGGCGCCTGCCACCCTTCGGTCATGGGGCTCTCTCCCGTGCCGGCCGTAAAGGACCTGCTTCGCCGGAGCGGTTTAAAGATCTCGGATTTTGAATTGGTGGAGATCAATGAGGCCTTTGCCGCCCAGTACATCGCTTGTGAGCGGGAACTCGGCTTGAAGCGCGAGATCACCAACGTCAACGGCTCGGGTATCGGTCTGGGCCACCCGGTCGGTGCGACCGGTGCCAGGATCATGGTGACCCTGATACATGCCCTGCAGCAGCGCGGCCAGAGCCTCGGGCTGGCCACGCTGTGCGGCGGCGGAGGCGTGTCGATGGCCTGCGCCGTCGAAATGCTTTAGGCCGCCTGGGTCGGTTGAGCCGGTTTAGCCCGTTCCGGCACCCGAACATCCAACCGGCTCAACCGGCCAAACGGGCCAACGGGCTAAACCGACTATACATTTTCGATCGGAAATTCGACCTGTGACAGACACGCCTCTCATCTGGGCTGAAATCGATCTGGACGCCGTTGCCGCCAATGTCCGCGAGCTGAGGCGCATCACCCGTCCTGAAGCGCGCCTGCTGGTGGCGGTCAAGGCCAACGCTTACGGGCATGGGCTGGTGGAGGTTGCGCGCCAGGCCCTAATGCACGGCGCAGACACTCTGGGGGTGGCTCGGCTGCCCGAGGCGCTTTCTCTTCGCTCCGCGGGCATCGACGCGCCGGTTCTGATCTTCGGCTACACACCGCCCTCCGATGTCGAAGCCCTCGTCCGACACGATCTCATCCAGACTGTTTATGCATTGGAGACTGCCAGGGCCTATGCCGAACGGATCGGAAAAACCGGCGAGCGCCTCAAAGTCCATGTAAAGGTCGACACCGGCATGGGACGGTTGGGTATTCTGCCGGATTCCCGCCGGTATGTCGCACCAGGAATGGACATCTCGGATCACGCCGTTAGAGAAGTGCTCGACATCGCCGGCCTGCACGAATTGATGCTGGAAGGGATCTTAACCCATTTCGCCAGTTCCGACAGTGCCGACAAGCGCTTTGCGGAAGAACAGTTCGACACGTTCATGGCGTT
>JAQAZR010000436.1:0-10966 GCA_032127235.1 Deltaproteobacteria bacterium | reverse complement strand
CAAGATCGGTCCGTTCGCCAAGACGTTTCCCCTGGCCGAAATCAATGCGGTTTTCGAAATGGTTCACGGGCGTAAAATCCACCAGCGCCCCATACTGGTACCTTGACTTGTGAAATCGACCTTCACTGCTGATGGCCCTGTTTGGCCGCTATGATGTTCTATTTTCGTACGAATGCGGTTGTGTCAGTTGGGTCGGTTAAGTCAGTTAAGTCGGTTAAAGGATAGGATCGATTTTATGACTAAACGTTCATGGCCCTAAAGCCTCCATCTGGCCCGGGTTCCAGGTTCTGAGTTTCGAGTTTCGAGTTTCTATTTGCGGATCTGATTCTATTTTCGAACTAAATGCTTATAACCCTTTGTGCCGTCGATGCAGGTTAATTTTATTTTTGTCGTAATCTTAAAACCTCATATTTAATACCAGTCAACAGGAACAAGCCATGCATAAACTACTGACCGACAAGCCCGGCGAAAAAATGCTGCTCCTCGGCAATGAAGCCATTGCCCGGGGAGCGATCGAGGCAGGCGTGGCCTTCGCCAGTACCTATCCCGGCACCCCCTCCTCGGAGCTTTCCCTCAACTTTTTCCAGATGTCCCGCGAGAGTGATCTTTACTTTGAATACAGCACCAACGAAAAGGTCGCCATGGAGGTCTCCGCCGCTGCCGCCAACGCCGGTGTGAGGTCCATGTGTGTCATGAAGCATGTCGGCCTGAACGTTGCCGCCGACGCGCTGATGACCCTGGCCTATGTGGGCGTTAAAGGCGGCATGGTGGTGCTGACAGCCGACGACCCCTTCATGTTTTCCAGTCAGAACGAACAGGACAACCGCTATTACGCCAAACTCTCCGGACTTCCGATGCTCGAGCCCTCTTCGGTGCAGGAAGCCAAGGAGATGGTGGCCTACGCGTTCGATCTCTCCGAAAAGCTGAAGGAGCCCGTGCTCTTCCGGACCACCACCCGCATCAATCACTCCAGCGGCATCGTGGAACTGGGTAAAATCAGAAAACGGATCACCAAAGGCGATTTCATCAAGGATCCGATGAACCTGGTGACGGTGCCGGCGGTCTCCCGCAAGCTGCACGTCAAACTGCTGAAGAATTATGACAGCGCAATGCAACTGGCCGAATCCTCGACTGTCAACTTCGTCGAAGGCGACGGCGGCTGGGGGATCATCTGCAGCGGAGTCAGCTATAACTATGTCAGCGACGCCGTCGAGGAGCTTCAGATTGAAGCCCGGGTGCGGGTACTGCGGGTCGGCTTCTCTCATCCCCTGCCCCCGAAGTTGATCAAAGATTTTCTCGGTCGATGCGAAAAGGTCCTGGTGGTCGAGGAAGGCGAACCCTACCTGGAGGAAGCCGTCAAGGCTCTGGCCCAGGAAGGAGGGTTGACGCTGACCATCTCCGGCAAGGCGCCCGAACTGTTCTCCCGGCTCTACGAGTACAACCCGGCTCAGGTCAGGACCAAGATGGCCGCCTACTTCGGTGTGCCTCACGAATCGCCGGCCGTACCCGACCTCTCCGATCTGCCGGAAATCCCCCAGCGGCCGCCGACCCTGTGCGCCGGATGTTCCCACCGCGCCACGTTCTACGAAGTCCGCAAGGCGGCCGAAGGTTTGGAGACCATTTATCCAACCGATATCGGCTGCTATACGCTCGGCCTTCTGCCGCCGCTGTCATCGGCGGATTTTCTGATCTGCATGGGTTCCTCGGTAGGAACTTCGGGAGGATTTTCAAAGGTCACGGACAAAAAAGTCATCGCCTTCATCGGCGATTCGACCTTTTTCCATTCCGGCATTCCCGGTTTGATCAACGCGGTTTTCAACAACCACAACTTCACTCTGGTCGTTCTGGACAACGGCACCACGGCCATGACCGGCCACCAGCCGCACCCGGGCGTCGACATGCAGCAGCTCAAGATGGATGGCTTCGGGCGGGTCTCGATCGAAGCGGTTGTCCGGGCCATCGGGGTTCCGCATGTGACGGTCGTCAAACCTTACAAGGTCAGAAAGAGCATCGAGGCCATCCGGACGGCCATCGACTTCAAGGGCGTCTCCGTGATCATCTCCCAGGAAACCTGCGCACTGTACGCCAAGAGTCTCAAACTTGCACGGCGCAAACCGTTCGAGGTGACCGACAAGTGCCGGAACCACCGCGACTGCATGGACAACCTCGCCTGCCCGGCCTTTTACGTCTGGAACGAACGGATCAAAATCGACCCGAACCTTTGCACGGGCTGCGCCGTCTGCGCCCAGATCTGTCCGGAAAACGCCATTCTGCCGCTCAAGGAGAAAAAAGTCACGGCATGATGCTTGGTGAAAAATTTTTCGAAGGAAAATTTTTATGAAGACAACTCGATTGATTATTGTCGCGGTCGGCGGACAGGGCAATCTCTTGGCCTCGAGCGTGTTGGGAGAAGCGGCCCTGATGGCCGGCATCCCGCTGCAGATGAGTGAAATACACGGAATGGCCCAAAGAGGCGGGGTGGTGGAATCGGCCCTCATTTTCGGCAACGCCCGCAGCACGATCATTGCCGACGGCGAGGCCGATATCCTGGTCGGGTTCGAACCGGCCGAAACCCTGCGGGCCCTCAACAAGTGCAACACCGATACCGTGGTCATCACCAATCTGGCGCCGTTGATGCCCTTTACCGTCAACATCGGCAAGGGGGTCTATCCGGATTTGAAGCAGTTGCAAAATCTGATCCGCGCCAAGACGGCCAAACTGATCGCCTTCAATGCGGCCAAGCTGGCCGAGGAAGCCGGAAACCCACTGGCGGTCAACATGGTTCTGCTGGGAGCCTTGATCCAGACCGGGGTTTTGCCGCTCGAGACCGAACAGGTCAAGGAAGCCATGCAGCGCAAAACCAAACCGGCATTTCTGGCCTCCAACCTAAAGGCCTTTGAACTCGGTTACACGGCCGCCAAGAAGGCGGCTTGAGCCGGCCTTTGGGATAAGAGTGTCGCCGAATCGACGGAATCGGTTTTCATTCAACATTCACGCATAGGGCTGTTGCAGAGTGGCGGAGTCCCGCCCCGGCAACCGTCAGTAAAGAAGGAGGAGCGCCATGCCCTGGAACGATGCTTTTGAATGCATGCCGGTGGAAGAACTTCAAAAATTTCAGCTGAAAAAGCTGAAGGAGACTGTCGGCTGGGTGACCGAGCGGATCCCCTTCTACCGGAAAAAATTCGCCGAAATGGGTGTCACGGCCGAGAACATCACCAGCCTCGAAGATGCGGCCAAACTGCCTATGACGCAGAAAACCGATCTGCGCGACAACTACCCCTTCGGTCTCTGCGCCGTTCCTCTCAAAGACGTCGTACGGGTGCACGCCTCCTCGGGCACGACCGGCAAGCCGATCACCGGACCTTACACGGCCGAGGATCTCGATCAGTGGAGCGAGTGCATGGCCAGAAACCTTTGGGCCGCCGGCGTTCGCAAGGAAGACATTCTTCAGAACGCTTACGGGTATGGGCTGTTTACCGGCGGCCTCGGATTTCATCAAGGTGCTGAACCGATCGGCTGTGCGGTCGTACCGACCAGTTCCGGATTGACCGAGCGCCAGATCACGATCATGAAAGACTTCGGAACGACGGTGCTCTGCTGCACGCCCTCCTACGCCCTGACCATTGCCGAAAGAGCCAGGGAACTCAAGGTCGACATTCGGTCCCTCGCGCTGCGGGTGGGAGTCTTCGGAGCCGAGCCCTGGACGGCTCAGATGCGCCAGGAGATCGAAGAGCGGACGGGCATCAAAGCCCACGAGGCATATGGCCTGACGGAACTGGGGGGGCCGGGGGTGGCCTTCGACTGCGAGGCCCAGGACGGACTGCACATCAATGAAGACCATTTTCTGGCCGAAATCGTCGATCCGCAGACCCTCGAGCCGGTACCGCTGGGGGAGAGAGGCGAACTGCTCTTCACCGCCCTGCAGCGCCGCGCCATGCCGATGATCCGCTATCGCACCAAGGACATCACGCGACTGCGCCGCGAAAAATGCGCCTGCGGAAGAACGTTTATCAAGATGGACAAGGTGTTCGGACGGACCGACGACATGCTGATCATCAGCGGTGTGAACGTCTTCCCCTCCCAAATCGAGGCCCTGCTGCTCGATATCGAGGAAGTCGAACCCCAGTACCGCCTGCTCGTTCGCAAGAAGGGATATCTGGACCAACTGGTGATACAGGTGGAGGGAAAGAAGGAAATCTACCAGGCCGGTCGTGAAAAGCGTTTCGAGGTCGAGGGTAAAATTGGTGCCCACATAAAAGGCAATATGGGCATCGGCGTCGAAGTCGAACTCGTCGAACCGAAAGCCATTGCCCGCAGTGAGGGCAAGGCGCTACGCGTCGTCGACGAAAGACCCAAACAGCTCAGGTAGGGCCGGTTTTGCCCGATGGCCCGCTGAGCCCGTTGGTCCGTCGAAACCCGCTTCAGCAGAATTCAGCCCGTCATGCCCGTTACGTTCGTTGAATCCTGCTGCGCAGAAATTCGCTTTATAACCGGAAACCGGCTCAACGGGCATAACGGGCCAACGGGCCAACGGGCCTAACGGGAAGGGAGGGACTCATGGATCAAAAAGACGCTTTTCGCCCGCAAAAGTTTGCCGTGGTGGGCGCCGGTCCTGTGGGATGCATCGTGGCGGCTTTTCTGGCCCGTCAGGGGCATGATGTCACCCTGTGCGATGTCATCCCCGAGTTGATCGAGCCGGCCATCAAAACGGGCATCGTCATCGAGGGGGCCGAAAACCTGCAGCAGACCGTTTCGAGGGTGACCACCAGCATCGACGATCTGGGGGCGGATCCGCCGGATGTGATCTTTATCACCGTAAAGGCCAACGCCAATGCGTTGATCGCCTCCGCCATCGAGGGGTTCCATCGCGAGGGCCTGTATGTGGTCAGCTGGCAGAACGGCATCGACACCGAGAGGGTTTTCGCCGATGTCCTCGGAGACCAACCCGTCATGCGGGCCGTCGTCAACTACGGTTGCGGTCTGGTGGCACCAGGGCACGTGCGCATGCCGTTTCACCACCCGCCGCACTACCTGCAGGAACTCGACCCGCAGTCCGCGCCGGCCGCGCGCGCCATTGCCGATGCGCTCACCGGTTGCGGTCTGGCGACTTCCCATACCGATCAGATTATTTCGATGGTCTGGCGCAAGGCCATCCTGAACGCCTGCATGAACCCGGTCTGCGCCGTGACCGGCCTGACCATGGCCCAGGCGATGACAGACCCGATCGTGTTTCAGATCGTCGACTCCCTGGTAAAAGAGTGCGTGAAAGTCGCCCGGGCCAACGAAATCGAACTGGGCTGGAATTTTTATCCCGACGCCATCGACTACATGAGCAAGGCTGGTGCTCACAAGCCCTCGATGCTCATGGACATAGAGGCCAGGCGCCGGACAGAGGTCGATTTCATCAATGGCAAGTTCGTCGCCTACGGGCTACAGGCCGGCATTGAAACGCCTTTCAACATCACCCTGCAGGCGCTGGTAAAGGGACTGGAATCGCAATTTTGACGCAACAGGCTCAACAGTCGTCGCGACAGCTGGTCGTGGGCGCGGACGTGGGCTCGTCGCGCACGAAAGTCGCCGTCCTCGACCTGAAGCGAAACCTGCTCGGATTCGCCGTCAAGAAATCCGGCACCGACTTTTCGGCCACGGCCGATGCCTGCCTGGAAGCGGCGCTCAAAATGGCCGGCGCGGCACCCGAAGCGATTCTGCGCGCGGTGTCGACCGGTTACGGCCGGAAAAATGTTCCCTTTGCCGATGACTCCCGGACCGAAATCGGTTGCCACGCCAAGGGCTGTTATCTGTATTTCCCGCAATCGATCACCATCATCGACATCGGCGGCCAGGACAACAAAGTCGTCAAACTTGATGAAAAGGGCCTCCGCACAGGATTCAAGATGAACCGTAAATGCGCTGCCGGAACCGGTGCCTTCCTGGAAGAAATGTCGACGCGGCTCGACATCCCCTTGGAAGAAATGGACGGCTTGGCGCGTCAGTCCGAAAACATGGTCAAACTCGGCAGCTTCTGCACGGTGTTTTCCGCCACCGAAGTGCTCGAAAACATTCGGCGGGGCAAGCAGGTGACCGACATCGTCAAGGGGGTCTTCTATTCGGTCATCAAGCGCGTCCTCGAAATGGATTCGTTGACCGAACACGTGGTCATGACCGGCGGGGTGGTCGAACACAACCCCTACCTGGTCAAAATGACAGAAGAGATTCTGGGTCGCAGAATTCTGGTGCCGGAACACCCGCAGCTGACCGGTGCCATCGGCGCAGCGCTGTATGCGATGGAATAATCAGTTGTGTCGGTTGGGTCAGTTGAGACAGTTGAGGCAGTTCGGTTCGGTCGGCCGCATGGAACACTGACTCAACTGACCTAACTGACCCAACCGGCTCAACCGTTATGGAAAGGAACACGACATGGCTGAAGAAAAAAAGATCCTGCGCAAACCGATCAAGGCTTCCAAGGAAATGGGCCGTATCATGGCCGAATATTTTTACGAGTTGAACGACGCATCGAAGACCCGCAGCCGCAAGATCGCCTGGTGCACGAGCGTGGGACCGGCCGAAATCCTTCGGTCCATGGGCTTCCTGGTTCACTTCCCCGAAAACCACGGGGCGATGCTCGGTGCGACACGCGCGGCAACGGACATGATTCCGGTGGCCAACGCCATGGGGTATTCGCCGGAGATTTGTTCCTACCTGACCGCCGACGTGGGGGCCTATTTGAAGGGCTTCACGCCGCTCTCCAGGGCCTACCCGGGAATCGAAGCCGTCCCCCGGCCCGATGTGCTGGTTTACAACACCAACCAGTGCCGCGACGTGCAGGACTGGTTTGCCTGGTATGCCAGGGAGTTCAAGGTTCCGCTGCTCGGCATCCAGACCCATCGCGGCATCGGTGAGGTATCCGACAAGCACGTCGACTCGATCGCCAAGCAGATGGAGGCCCTCATCCCCCCTTTGGAAGACATCTCCGGCAACACGTTCGACATGGATGAACTGAAACGGGTCCTGGGCCTGTCGCGCCGGTGTTCGGACCTGTGGAAAGAAGTCCTCGACACCGCCTCTACCCTTCCCTCGCCCTTGACGTTCTACGACGGTACCATTCACATGGGACCGGCGGTTGTGCTGCGCGGAACCCAGGCGGCCGTCGATTACTACAAGCTCCTGCTATCGGAAATGAAGGAACGCATCACCAACCACGAGGCCGCGGTCGAGGGCGAACGCTTTCGGATTTACTGGGAAGGCATGCCGGTCTGGGGCCGCCTCAGCACCCACTCGAAGATGTTTGCCGAACTGAACACCTGCGTGCTGGCTTCGACCTATTGCAACAGTTGGATATTTAAAGCATTCGACCCCGACGACCCGTTCAGAAGCATGGCGCGGGCCTACACCGAACTGTTCATCACGCGCGCCGACGAGACCAAGGAAAAATACATCAAGGATATGTTGGACTTTTTCAAGGTGGACGGGATCATCTATCACGATGCCAAGACCTGTCCCAACAACTCCAACTGCCGCTACGGCATGCCCCAGCGCATGGAAGAAATTACCGGCATACCGAGCCTGATCATCAACGGTGACCTCAACGACATGCGACTGGTTTCGGACGAACAAACCAAGACCAATGTCGAAGCGTTTATCGAGCAACTCGAAGAAAGAGGGGGTTGAACCACCTGTTTCTGGCTGCGGAGACGACATCTCATGACTTGATTTGACTTATTTCCTCGGAAAGATGGCCGGTTCCAAATGGAAACTTGAAACTGGAAACTGGAAACTCAGATCCCAGAGCCTGGAGCCCGGAACCATTATAAAATCGATAACATCCTTCAACCGGCCAAACAGGCCTAATCCCGCCGCGACGGGACTCAACTGGCCAAACTAAAAAGAAGGAGAGAAAACCATGCTGGAATCCTTATTCAGGCCCAAGAAAGTCGCGGTCATCGGCGCTTCGAGCAAAGAGCTCTCCATCGGCAACCGGGTGATCAAGAACCTGATCGATTTCGGGTTCAAGGGCGAGATCTATCCCATCAACCCAAAAGCGGATGAAATCCGAAACATCAAGGCCTTCAAGTCGATTACGGACTGTCCGGACAATATCGACGTGGTTCACATGGTCATTCCGGCCAAGTTCGTGCCCCAGGCCGTCGAGGACTGCGGCAGGAAAGGCGTTAAAAACATCATCATCAATTCCGGCGGCTTCTCGGAAACCGGACCCGAAGGGGAAGCCATAGAAAAGGATTTTCTCGCCCGGGCCGCCAAATACGGCATCCGCATCCTGGGGCCCAACTGCCAGGGAATCATCAATTCGGATCCCCGGATCCGGGCCTACTGCAACTTTACGTTCACCAAACCCGAGCCGGGATTCATTTCCATTGTCGCGCTGAGCGGCGGCGTGGCCGAAGTCATCCACCAGGGGTTCGCGGCCATGGGCGTCGGTACCCGTATTTATGCCTCCAACGGTAATGCCTGCGATGTGTCCATCCCGGAAATCATCCGTTATTTAGGGGAAGACGACGGGACGCGCGTCATCGTCACCTACGTCGAGGGGCTCAGAGATCCGGCCAACTTCATGCAGACCGTCCGCGAGGTCGCCGCCCGAAAACCGATCCTGGCCATGAAGGCCGGCCGCACCGCGGAGGGCGCCAAAGCGGCCGCGTCGCACACCGGCGGACTGGCCAAAGAAGATCTGGCCACCGACCTGATATTCAAAAAGGCGGGCGTGGTCACCTTTACGGACGAGGGGGAACTGATCCAGGCCGCCGCTGCCTTTGCCACCCAGCCGATACCGCAGGGAAACCGTGTGGGCGTCATCACCAACACCGGCGGTCCGGCCGTGATCGCCACAGACGTGTTCGTCGGTGCCGGCTGTCAGCTGCCCCCACTTTCTGAAAAGACCATTGAGAAATTGAAGGCAACGCTCTACGCGGAAGCCTCCGTCAGAAACCCGATCGACGTTCTGGCCACCGGCACGGCTGCCCACTACCGGGCTTGCATGGATGCCATGTTGGCTGACGATACCTTCGACTGCATTTTCGTCAACTTCGTCACGCCTTTTTTCGTGGACAACGAGAGCATCGCGCGGGAGATCGTGGCGGTCAGCCAACTGCAGCGAAAACCGCTGGTCTGCAATTTGATGACCGACCGGCAGCAGTGGACCGAGGTGGTTAAAATTCTGCGGGATGGCGGGGTCCCCTGCTTCAGCCTGCCCGGTGAGGCGGCCCGGGCCATGGCAGCCCTGGTCCGCTACCACACGATTCGCACCCGTGAAACCGGCGAACTGAAGACCTTCAGCGATGTCGACCGCCAAAGGGGGTTGAGCATCTTGTCGAAGGCAAGACAGGCCGGTCGCCGGAACCTCTCGGCAGAAGAGGTCTACGAAATTCTAGATGCCTACGGCATTCCGACCGCCGCCTGGCGTGTGGCTGCCAATGCGGATGAAGCGGTCGCGGCGGCCGAGAGCATCGGCTTTCCGGTGGTGGTCAAGGCCGATTCGGCGGCTGTCGTGCACAAAAGCGACATGGGCGCCGTGGCGGTGAACCTCGTCGACGGCGACGCCGTGCGGGCGGCGGTTGACCGGATGCAGACAACACTTGCAGCCGACGACCTGCGCTACTTTGTGCAGAAGTTCCTGCCCGGCGGCTTGGAGGTGATTTTAGGAGCCAAAGCCGAGGAGGGCCTGGGACACCTGATCATGTTCGGCCTGGGCGGCATCCACGTCGAGGTTCTTAAGGACGTGGTCTTCAATCTGACGCCGGTGAACACTATCGAGGCCAGAGAGATGCTGGCATCCATAAAGGGCGCCCCGCTTCTCAAGGGCGTAAGAGGCCGAAAAGGCATCAATTGCGACCGCCTGGAAGAATTGATCCTGCGCCTGTCCCAGCTGGTCTCGGACCTTCCGGCCATCAAGGAAATGGACCTGAACCCGGTCATGGCCTTCGAAGACCGCGCCGTTGTGGTCGACGCAAGAATAAGTATATAGCCTCAAGCCTCGAACTTTTAGCTTTCAGCTTTGAGCTTTGAACTTTCATCTTTATGTTTTTAGCCTTTTGCCTTGAACCTTGCACCCTGGACCTTACAACCTTTGACCTTGAGCCTTTTACCTTGAACCTTTCGCCTTTAGCCATTGGTCTTTCGCCTTTAGCTATTTTTTACGGAGGGCAATATGACGGCCTGCTGGATGAATCTTGGGCAGAACCTTAAGGTCAATGCCAAGAAATTTCCGAACACGGTGTGCCTGAAGGACAGCCGGCGCAGCTTCACTTATCCGCAAACCAATACAAGGGTCAACCGGCTGTCCCACAGCCTGACGTCGCTGGGGCTGTCCAAGGGCGACAAACTGGCTGTCTTGCTGGAAAACAGCATCGAGATCATCGAACTCTACCTGGCAACGGCCAAGACCGGAATCGTGATCGTTCCGGTCAACTTCCGGCTGACCCCGGTCGAGGTGGCCTACATCGTCGAGAACTCCGATGCCAAGGCGATCGTCGTCCACGACCAGTTCTCCGAGACGCTCGATGCGACAAGGTCCGATCTGAAGAACATCCCGCCCGAAAACGCCATCGTCGTCGGAGAGCCGAAGGAAGGATATCGCCCGTATGAAGAATTTATCATGGATGCGCCGGAAAGCGAGCCGCATGCGGACGTCAGACCCGAGGACACCTGGATTCTGATCTACACCTCCGGAACGACCGGCAAACCGAAGGGGGTGGTGCGCACGCATGAATCCCACATCGCCTTCTATCTAATCAACGCCGTCGATTTCGGATTCACCGAGCACGACATCTGCCTGAACGTGATGCCGCTGTGCCACATCAACTCCACTTTTTTCACCTTCACCTACATCGGGGCCTCGGTCTACATCCATCCGGCCCAGTCGTTCAAGGCCACGGAGATTCTCGAGATCATCGAACGCGAGAAGGTCACCTTTATTTCTCTCATACCGACCCACTATAACCTGATTCTGAAC
>JAQAZR010000435.1:0-4383 GCA_032127235.1 Deltaproteobacteria bacterium | reverse complement strand
ATGAGTATCTTTTTCAATCATAGTGAGAAGTTTTGCCAACTGATCAGAACTGAGGTCTTCTGTTCTTTCATTGTTTACAGTTGGCATTTGAATTTTGAACTTAAGACCGTTGCACAGGCCTTTTTTAACCCCAAAATTAATAATCCTCCTAAGCAACGCCAGTACATGGTGAGCTGTCTGATTTGATTTTGTTTTCAATAGTCTTAGTCGCAAACGATCAAAATCAAGAGGAACTAATGCATAAGGCTCCTTGGTACCGAATTCTTTTTCTATATAAAGTTTATACTGACTTTTATATGTCTTTTTCCCTTTTAAGGTGGGATTGTTCTCGATATATTCCTCCCATAATCGCTCTATCGTCCACGAGTTTTTTGCCGCCTTCTTTTCCTCATCCAGAATTGCACGTTTCTCTTGATTAGATGGCCGTTTTCCCTCAATCTTTTCGGCCCGGATCCGTGATGCCCTTGCAGGCGTCATGTCATCAGCGAATTGACGTCCTGCCTTTTCCTCAAATATTTTACCGTTCTTACGATACCGAATATAATAGATACGCTCGGTCCTTTTCGACCCCACAGCTGAACCCTCGATGAAATAGACTCCAGGATATTTCGTCTTGTGTCTATTGATAACCGGCATCACATTCACCTCAATATTTTCGTATTCCCCACACTATTCCCCACAATTTTATTGTATTTTAACATTAATCAGGGTAAAATAAAAACATTAAATTTTATTTTTTATCAACAATTTTAATCATTTGGTAAATTGGAGGAATATAGGGTAATAATTTAAATTCAGCCTCCGGAGCTGAAAGCCGCTGGTTCGAATCCAGCCGGGCGTACCAATGAAAGCGAGGACTTGGATCGTCATCCAAGTCCTTTTTATTTTCTCCCCGAGGTGCGGTGCTGGCAGTGCCGCATTAACTGTGATATGCAAGTGCTGCTGCTCGCCGATCTGTCTGCGTAATCAAGGGCGTCACAACTTGCCGCCTGATTCAAAGCGTGGATTCAATCCAAATGGCAAACCGGATGAGAAACCCGATCTACACCGTCTCACGGGTCAGGTGTCGGCCGGAAATGATGGGACTGTGGGATGGTCCGGCCTGGTGCGACATACCCTGTCTGGTCATCGCCTGCTTCTGGCCGGAAGGAAGCGGGCATCGCCCGGTCACGCGGGTCAAGCTCGTCTATGACATCGATGGACTCTTCGGATTGTTTCAGGTGCACGACAACTATGTGCGGTGCCTCCGGACCCGGTTTCAGGAAACGGTTTACAAAGACAGCTGCGTGGAATTCTTCGTCCAACCGAAACCCGAAAGCGGATATTTTAACTTCGAGATCAACTGCGGCGGTGCTTTACTGGCGTCATACATCACCGATTCGACACGCGTTCAAGGTGGTTTCAAAGCCTGCACGCATCTATCTGAAACAGACACCCGCCGCCTCCGCATTTTCCACTCGATGCCGACGGTGGTCGAGCCGGAATTGACTGATGAAACCACCTGGCGGATCGAATTCTTCATCCCGTTTGTCCTGTTTGAAGCCTACGTCGGTCCAATCACCATTGATAAAGAAAACGTGTGGTGCGCCAATTTCTACAAGTGCGGCGACGACACGTCCCATCCCCACTGGGGCGCCTGGTCCCCGGTTGACGAATTGAACTTTCATCTGCCACGCTGCTTCGGCAGGCTTGGCTTTGCGGGGTAGCGAATCAGTTCCCGATAGGATCGATCTTTTTTCGGGAGACGATTCGAAATTCCCCAAACCATTGACTTTTTTCTCGTATCTGATATCGTTTTAACGGCTTCGATCGAACCGATAAAAAAACACGCGGGGAGCATGCGACCATGACGGCGGACAACACCGGCCGGCGAAGACTGCAGAGTCTGGAACAGCATTTGAAGACCGAAAATCCTGTGCTCACCGACGTCGTGGCCAGCTTCCGGCAGCTTGACCGGGTTTCACGTCAGCTCGGCTTTTTCGATCGCGAAGAATCCCACACTGGCCGAATCCCGTGGTGGCCCCTGATTTCAGTCCTGGGGATCTATTCCTCCGGCAAGTCGGCATTCATCAACCACTTCCTCGGTTATTCGCTTCAGGCAACCGGCAACCAGGCCCTGGATGACAAGTTCACGGTCATCTGCTTCACCAGCGAGAATCGCGTGCGCACCCTACCCGGGATGGCCCTGGATGCGGACCCGCGCTTCCCCCTCTACAAAATCAGCCAGGCCATCGAGGAAGTGGCCCGGGGACAGAGCGATCACATCGACCGCTACCTGCAGTTGCGGACCTGCCCCAGCGAGAAACTGCGCGGTCTAATACTGATCGACTCACCCGGCTTCGACGCTGACGAGCAACGCTCATCCACTCTGCGGATCACCGATCGCATCATCGACCTGTCGGATCTGGTGCTCGTCTTCTTCGACGCGCGCCACCCGGAGTCCGGTTCGATGCCGGACACGCTGAAACACCTGGTCGGGGCGACAATCAACCGCCGCGACGCCAACAAGTTTCTCTATATCCTCAACCAGATCGATAACACGGCCCGGGAAAACAACACGGAGGAGGTCTTTGCGGCCTGGAAAAGGGCGTTGGCCCAGCAGGGGCTGACCACGGGGTGTTGCTTCGCCGTTTACAACCCCGAGTTGGCCGTCACCATTACGGACGACAAAACCCGCGCCCGTCTCGAAAACCGGCGGGATAACGACCTGAAAGCTATTTACGACCGCATCGACCAGGTGGGCGTGGAACGGGCCTACCGGATTATCGGCCTTCTTAAAAAAACCGTGCAGTCGATCGAACAGGAGGTCGCCCCTTTACTGGAAGTATTTGTCGACAGGTGGCGCCGCACCGTCCTAAGGCTGGATGCGCTCGTCTTCGGCGGGGTTCTGACCCTGTTTCTAATCGTCAGCATATGGGCCGGGTATTGGGAAGGCCTGCACCTGAGGCTGCCTTTCGGAAAACTGCTGGCGGATTACGGTTTCCTTCGGATCGGCCTCATCCTTCTGCTTCTGCTGGCAGCCGGCTACGTGCATTACAGAATACGCCTTCAGGCGGCCGCCCGGGTCGGCCGTAGCCTGCTGGGCGGTATATCCGATCCGCACTTGCGTCGCAGCTATGCCCGCGCGTTTCGAAAAAACAGCCACTGGTGGCGCAGCGTTCTACATCGGCGGCCGGTTGGCTGGGGACAGCAGAACCGCGATATCCTCGCCAGGGTATTCGAAAATGCCAACGACGCCATCCGGAACCTTAACGATACCTTCGCCAATCCTTCCGGTAAACCGGCCGTCGCTGTCTGCGTCGAGCCGTTACAACCGCAAACGGCCCTCGACGGCAAGAGACCGGCAAATGAGTCCGGCCCCGACGCTCAGCGCCCGCCGCTGACCCTCTTCAGCAACGAGTAAAAAAGAACACCCCACGACATTCTTATTTCATTTTGCAGTCAAGATGATACCAAGGCAGCCAGGCGGAGACGACGCAGGCGTATTGATCGCGCGCCGAGGAAGCCGACGACGCAGCAAACACAGGCAGCGCTTGAATGCAAACTGGAATTACAGGGTTTGAAGAAACCCGAGCAGGATTTGATTGAAGACCTCTGCCTGTTCGACATTGCACAGGTGCGCGGCAGAGGGAATGATCTCCAGGCGGGAATCCTTGATGCGGTTGTGGATGGCTTCGGAATTCGCAACCGGAGTGCCCGGGTCCTGCTCGCCGACGATGATCAGGGTGGGAAGCCGAATATCGCCGAGTCGTTCCATGAAATCAAGCTGACGGATGGCTTCGCTGCAGCCGATAAAGCCGGATACCGGCGTCGACAGGATCATCCCACGGATGCTCCGGACACCGCGCGGATCCTTGGCGAGGTAAGGCGGCGTGAACCAGCGCTGAAGGGTTTCATCGGCCAGAGCGGTCATGCCCTCGCCGCGGGCCTTATCGATGCGCTGCTGCCATAGAGCTTGAGCTTCCGAGGGAACCGCGGCGGTGGTGTCGCACAGCACCAGGCTTCGCAGCCGCTCGGCGTGATTCAACGCAACGGCCTGACCGATCATGCCGCCCATTGATATGCCGACCCAGTGCACCGTCTCGATATCGAACGCATACATGACCGCCACGGCATCATCAGCCAATTGGGCCAGGGTGTATGCCCCTTGAGGTGCATCGCTGGCACCGTGGCCGCGGGTATCGTAGCGCAGTACTCTGAATCGCGGTTCGAGCACCGCCAGTTGGGGCGACCAGAGATCGAGGGAAGTCGCAAGGGAGTGACTCAGCAAGACCACCGGTCCTGAAGTGCTGCCGGAAAGCGCGACATTGATCCGGACACCATTGGCATCGACTTTCATTTCCCCTCCTCCCTATTATATTGTTTCATAAATACGATGACGTA
>JAQAZR010000434.1:0-3961 GCA_032127235.1 Deltaproteobacteria bacterium | reverse complement strand
CTATATCGATTTGAGGAAAAAATGCAAAGTTGAAAGACTTGCTGGCATCGATCAATGAGATGTTACTCGAATAAATATGACGTCATTGTCGTCGGGGCCGGGCACGCGGGTTGTGAGGCCGCGCTGGTTGCGGCCCGAATGGGGTGTCGTGTGCTCCTGACGGCCATCGACCTGGACAAGGTGGCGGCCATGCCGTGCAGCCCGTCCATCGGGGGCATGGCCAAGGGGCAGCTCGTTAAGGAGATCGATGCCCTGGGCGGTGAAATGGCCAAGACCACGGACAAGTCGGCCATCCAGTACAAGACGCTGAATACCAAGAAAGGACCGGCGGTCCACTCCTCCCGAACTCAGAACGACAAGAACCGCTACCACATGGTGATGAAGCATGTCATCGAGCAGGAACCCAACATCGACCTGAAGCAGGCCATGGTGGAGCGGCTGGTCGTTTCCGGGGACAAGGTGGCCGGGGTCGAAGAGGCCACCGGTTTCGGCTACCAGGCCGACGCCGTGGTCCTGGCGACCGGTACTTTTCTGAGCGGCCTGGTGCACATCGGTTTCAAGTCGATCAAGGCCGGGCGGGCCGGTGAGTTTGCCGCTTATGGTCTGGCCGTCGACCTCAAGCAGCTCGGATTTCAGCTGGGCCGGATGAAGACCGGCACGCCGCCCCGCTTGCGGCGATCGAGCATCGACTTCACCCGGTTTGCAGAACAGGACATCGACGCGACTCCGACGCCGTTTTCGCACTTCACCACCGCTGTCAGTCTGCCGCAGGTTCCCAGCTACATCGGTCACACCAACCCGCGTGTTCATCGCATCGTGCACCGCAATCTGGAACGATCGGCCCTTTACGGCGGCATCATCAAAGGGGTGTCGGCCCGGTACTGTCCGTCTTTTGAGGACAAAATCGTGCGGTTTCCGGACCGTGAGCGTCACCAGGTGATTCTGGAACCGGAAGGCCTGGAGACGGAAGAAGTCTATGCCAGCGGCCTCGGAAACAGCCTGCCGCTGGAAGTCCAGATCGAGATCGTACATGCCGTGGAAGGCCTGGAGCAGGCCGAGATCATGCGACCCGCTTACGCCATCGAATACGATTACGTCAATCCGGTTCAGTTGAAGCCGACCTTGGAAACCAAGCGGGTTGCCGGTCTGTTTATGGCCGGACAGATCAACGGGACCTCCGGGTACGAGGAGGCCGCCGCGCAGGGGCTCTGGGCAGGGATAAACGCCGCCTGCCGGGTTCAGAAACGGCCGCCTTTCATTCTGGACCGCTCCCAGGCTTATATGGGCGTGATGATCGACGACCTGGTGACCCGGGGTACCCGCGAACCCTATCGGATGTTCACCTCGCGCGCCGAATACCGGTTGATGCTGAGAGAAGACAACGCCGACTTCCGGCTGATGGAAATCGGTCATTCGCTGGGGTTGATCGATCAAGCGACTTTACAGGACCTCGAGGGCCGCCGGCGACAGATCGCCGACGAGATCCGCCGCATCCGCGGCAGCGTCATCAAGCCGACCGGCGCGGTGAACGCGTATCTGGCCGAAAAAGGGACCAATCCGATCAGCAGCGGGACCTATCTCGATCAGTTGCTCAAAAGAGCCGAGCTCGATTACGAGGTCGTAAAAACGCTTGACCCGTCGCCGGTTGCGATCGGCAAAAAAATTGCCCGGCAAGTGGAAATCGATATCAAATACGAGGGATACATCGCGCGGCAGCGAAGGGAAATCGAAAAATTCCGAAACCTGGAACGGATGCCCATTCCGGCTGACTTTGACTTCAACCGGGTACACGGGCTCTCCAACGAACTCAAGGAAAAACTCTCGGCTGTGAAACCGGCCTCTCTCGGACAGACGTCCCGCATCGACGGAATGACGCCGGCGGCGCTTTCGGTATTGATGGTGGCGCTCAAAGCGGGTAAGGTCAGGTAGCCCGGCAGCCTTTCGATCGCGGCATTTCAGGCATCCGGAAGCCCGAGCGGCATCTTCAGTGGCAACTTGACATTCCAGGTATAAATTTTATATTAATTGTCTTCGAATCAAATATTATCAGCAGGTTATACGATTAATCTGCACGTCTATACCTTTTGTTCTTCAGCAAGGAATATTGTGACGGGTGAGGGGATAGAATCGTCAGAAAACATTCGGCGTGCGACGGCGCCTATGACAGGTTGCTGAGGCACGAGAGTTGGTATTTCCTTAAACGAGAGGCATCACGATGGCCGAAGATTATTATGACATTCTCGGAGTGAGTAAAAGCGCTTCGGACGTAGAAATCAAAAAAGCGTATCGCAAGCTCGCGATGAAATATCACCCCGATCACGCCAAAGACGACAAATCCGCTGAGGACAAATTCAAAAAAATCAGTGAAGCCTATGCCGTTTTGAGCGACAAAGAGAAACGCAAACAGTACGACACTTTCGGTTCCGAGGGGTTCAGCCAGCGGTTCTCGCAGGAGGACATCTTCCGGGGCTTCGACTTCAGTGACATCCTGCGGGAATTCGGCATCGGCGGCCGGGGTGGAAATGTACGCTTCACTTACGGCTCCGGCAAACCGTTCGGCGGGGGCTCACCCTTCGGCAATTTCGGTCAACAGCCGCGACAGGTCAAAGGGTCGGATCTCGTCTACGAGCTTCCCTTGACGCTTCAGGAAGTTATAAGCGGTACCCGCAAGACCGTCAGCTTTGATCATAAGGGCCGGTCGGAGAGGATCACGGTCAAAATTCCAAAAGGGATGGCGACCGGCAAGAAGCTGCGCCTGGCCGGCAAGGGCGAGGCGAGCCCATACGGCGGACCGACGGGCGATCTTTATGTTCAAGCCAAAATTATCGATGATCCCATGTTCAGCGTGGAAGAGCAGGATTTGACCACCAACCGCGACATCAAACTGAGCGAGGCGGTTCTCGGCACGACTCTATCCATCCCGACCCCGGACGGAAGAGAGCTGAGCCTAAAAGTTCCGCCGGGGACCCGCCACGGGACGAAAATGCGGCTATCCGGTCACGGACTCCCCAGCATGCAGGGCGGCAAGCGGGGCAACCTCTACGTCCGCATTCACATCGACATTCCCAAGAAACTGACCAGCGAACAGAAGGATCTGATCCGGAATTTGGCACAATCGGGCCTGTAATTCTTTAAAATTATTGACAAGAAGAGTCTTTTTGTGGCAATATTGACATTGTATTACGCGATGATGATTCCGATGACGTCGATGAAGCGAGTGGGAAGTTTCCAAAACGATGCCAGAACTCAAACCCGTCTTGAGTCAGGAAGAAATCGAAAAGACGGTCTCCGATCTCGCGCGGCAAATTTCACATGATTACAAAGACCGTGAGGTCATTCTGGTTGGCGTTCTGAAGGGGGCCTTTGTTTTTCTGGCCGATCTTATCCGACATCTGACAATTCCGGTCAAAATCGATTTTATTCGGCTCGCCAGCTACGGATGCAACACCAGTTCCTGCGGTACAGTCTGCCTGACCAAGGAAATCGAGATCGATATCGGCGGCAAGGATGTTCTCGTCGTCGAGGACATCATCGACACCGGTCTTTCGCTCGAATTCTTGATCGGCCATTTGAAAACGCTTAAGGCGAGAAGCGTGCGGCTTTGCGCCCTAATCGACAAACGCGAAAGACGTGAATGTGACATTGCGGTCGATTATGTCGGCCGCATCATCGAGAAGGGTTTTTTGGTCGGCTACGGTCTCGACTATGCCGAGGGGTACCGTCATTTACCTGCCGTATATGATCTGCAAATCTAATCGTTGGGGATAGCCATGATCTTAACCTGTGAAAAGTGCGATACGAGTTTCAGCTTTGATGAGAGTCTGATCAAACCATCCGGGTCAAAAGTTCGTTGCTCAAAGTGCCGGAATGTTTTTGTCGTTAAGCCGCCGGCACCGGCGGCGAAGGCAAACACCGGGGTGGAAGACCTGCCTTCCGGCACGGCCGCGGCTGCAGGGGTAAC
>JAQAZR010000433.1:0-4927 GCA_032127235.1 Deltaproteobacteria bacterium | reverse complement strand
GGGGGTGGCCACGGGAAACAGCTTGGCCATGTCCGCTCCGAAAAGGTCCGATTTGAAGAGGGCCTGGCGGGCATTCAACCAATTGACATTGCCGCGCAGCGTGTTGATCTCGCCGTTGTGGCATAAAAAGCGAAAGGGATGCGCCAGGTCCCAGGTTGGAAAGGTGTTGGTGCTGTAGCGCTGGTGGACCAGCGCCAGGGCGCTGACCATGTCCGGGTGGCTCAGGTCCGGATAATAGGCCTGGATCTGGTCGGCGAGGAGCATGCCCTTGTAAACCAGTGTGCGGCAGGACAGGCTGGGTACGTGAAAAAAGGACGCCTGGCTCAGACCCGACTCGCGCACGAACCGTTCCATGACTTTGCGGATGACGAACAGTTTGCGCCCGAAATGGTCCATGTCGGTGATGCTCGGCCCGCGGCCGATGAAGATCTGCTGAATGGCCGGTTCCCGCTGCCGCGCCAACAGGCCCAAAGCCGTGCTGTCGACCGGCATGCGCCGCCATCCCAGAAACTGTTGACCCTCCTGCCGGATGGCCTCTTCAAATCGGTGCATGCACAACCGCCGTTGATCGTCGTCGCGCGGCAGGAACACCAGGCCGCAGCCGTAACGCTTTTCCGCCGGTAGCCCGATCCCGATGCGCTCGCAGCAGTTTCGCAAAAATTCATGGGGCATTTGCAAAAGGATGCCCGCCCCGTCTCCGGTGGTTTCGTCGCATCCGCAGGCTCCCCGATGGCTGAGATTTGCCAGGATTTTCAGACCGTCTTGAACGATGGTGTGCGACTTGCGGCCTTTGATATGACATATCAGGCCAATCCCGCAGGCGTCGTGCTCAAAACGCGAATCATATAGCCCCCTGCCGGCTTGGCGATCATCTGATGGATCGTTTATCATTTAGTCGCTTTCTTTACTAATGATAAAAAGTTGCCTGGAATCATAGAGCAAATAAGGTGCCAGTTTTTTCCGCAGTTTCTTCTCCTCACAATGGATTGATATAAAGCGAAAAAAGTATTTTTTAAATAAAACTGTCCGTCGGCCGGCGCAGAAACTCGACAAATTTGTCAAATATTATTTTATAAACTACAAAAATGTGGCTGCTGAGCATTTTTTACGGAAAAAATGCCCTGTCTCAGTAGGCCTGCACGAGTCCGCCGTCGGCCAGCACGGTCTGGCCGGTGATGTAGGTATTGGCCGCCGAGCAGAGAAACACGGCCAGGCGGGCCAGTTCCTCCGGTTGGCCGTAGCGGCCAAGGGGAATTTCGGCGGCGCTTTTTTTCTGGAGATCTTCTAAGGCCACACCCTGCTTTTCGGCCCGCAGGGCTTCTAGGCTGCGAAGGCGTGCCGTATCCATCTTGCCGGGACCGACCACGTTGATCAGGATGTTCTCGCGCGCCAGCTCGCGTGCCAGGGTTTTGGTCAATCCCACCACGCCTGTGCGGAAAGTGTTGGAGAGGATCAGGTTGTCGATCGCCTGACGGGTGGAGGAGGAGGTGAAGTTGACGATTCTGCCCGTTCCGGCTGCCCGCATCAGGGGCAGCACGGCGCGGATACTGCGGATGAAGCCGAGCAGGGTCAGCTCGAACGCCTTCTGCCAGGCGTCGTCGTCGAAAGCGTCGAAGCGACCGGCGGGCGGGCCGCCGGAGTTGTTGACCAGCGCGAAGACCGAACCGAACCGCTGGGCAGCGGCCGCGACCGCGTTTCGGATGTCTGCCGCAATGGTGATATCTCCAACCACATATTCCGGCCTTTCGCCGGTGGCCTCCGATATCTCCGCCTGGGCCTGCTTCAAACGGTCTTCCGAGCGCGCAAAGAGCGTCACCCGCGCACCCTCGCGTGCAAACTCCATGGCGGCGGCCTTGCCGAGGCCGTCGCTGGCGGCCAAGACCAGCACCGGTTTTTCTTTCAGTCCCAAGTTCATTTTCCACTCCTTTTGAGGTCCATCACCGGGTTGACCAGAGATGGGAAGCCGCTGATGCGGCACTCGACGATGTCGCCGTCGGCGATGGTGCAGGCACCCGGCGTTCCGGTCGAGATGATGTCTCCGGGCAGCAGGGTCATGACCCGTGACAGAAAAGAGACCAGAAACGCGGGCGAAAAGGTCATGTTGGCGACCACGTTTTTCGCGTGGACCTTGCCGTTCAGAACGGTCGAGACCTCGAGGGCAGACACGTCCGGGATCTCATCCGGGGTGACGAGCTGCGGTCCGAAGCTGAAAAACGTGTCGAAGCTCTTGGAAACCGTCAGGTAGCGGGGGTTCTGGCGCAGGATGTCCTCGGCCGTCATGTCGATAATCGTGGTGAAACCGGCCACCACTGTCCGCCAGTCTTCGGCACGGACGTCCTTGCATTGTTGGCCGATGACCACTCCCAGCTCGCCTTCTGCCGTGGTCTTCTGTGATAGTTCGGGAATTCGGATGGCATCGCCGGGGCCGATGAGGGTCGTGTCGGGCTTCATGAAGCTGCCCGGGATACCTGTCGGTGTCTTTTCCGACAGGTCGGCGGCGTGGTCGGCGTAATTGAGCCCGATGCCCCAAATCTTGCGCGGCCGGCGATACAGCGGGGCCGGTCGCAGGGCGTTGGCGGAAACGACATCGTCGGTCATGGTTTCCAGCGTCTGCCGTCCTGCGGTAATGTACCATGCAGTGAGATCCTTTAGGCCGTCGCTGGTGATCAATTCCAGCGTGTCGGTCGGCCAGGTGCAATCGAATTTACGGTTTACCGCCGCCAAGGGGATCAACCCGTGCCGTGTGGCAATAGCTGATTTTTCGCTCCCCTCCATCTTTAAAGTGGCTAATCGCATGATGGTTTTCCTGTGTTGATTTTTAAGTCCGGTAGCGTGAGGAAAGATATTCCGTTTTGCAGGAGGTCCGGGATGATGGATAAAGAGGCCGCTACCGATCAGCCTGCTGGGATTTCGGTGACATTAGCAAATTTCCTGCCGCCATCCATACGCTTAGCATGAAAGTGCGCAACTGACAAATATAGGTTTTGCCCACATTTCCGGTTCGGACACTGATCCGTGCTCTTAATGAAACCGTGGATGGGCAGTAATTTAACTGTTGACACGCCCATTGATATTGAATATTGAATTTTGTATGCAAAATTCAATGGTGTTTTCGAAGCGGGATGTTAGCCTGTTCGTCGACACCATAAGTGAGAACCGAAACCCGAGGTCAGCGAACTATATGGAAAATTTGGGTGTCCTTCACGAGAATTTAGATCAGAAAGTCTACGAGATCATTAAAAACATGATCATAGAGCGCCAGTTGCTGCCAGGAGACAAAATTCCGCAGGACAAGTTGGCCCGTGAATTGGGCATCAGTCGCACCCCACTGGTAAGTGCCCTCAAATATCTCGAAAAAGAAAAGCTGGTCGAGGCCAAGCCCCGGCGGGGATTTTTCGTGCGTCTTTTTACAAAGAACGAGATGGTCAGTATCTTCGAACTGCGCGAAGTATTGGAAGGACTGGCGGCCAGACGTGCCGCCCTCAACATTACCGACACCCAGATCGAGAAACTCAAAGACTTCTCAAAGGCCTTTCAAATTTCTAAATCGTTTCCTGAAGTCGGCTCTTATGCCAAAGTGGACCGCAGCTTCCACAATTATGTAACCGAAATCGGTGCCAAAGAGTTTTTAAAAAATATCCTGCAAACGTACAACATTATCAGTTTTTCCTATCAAGTGGTGTCGTCCGAAGGTCTGGTCAGGCCACCCGCTGAGACAATCGATGAGCATCTGACGATTATCGACGCCATCGGCCGGCGAGATCCTGCATCCGCCGAAGAGTTGATGCGGCAACATTTCAAGCACTCTATCGATACGTTAAAAAACGAAATCGAAAACGGCACTCAGAAAAAGGCGGCAAATGTCGAACACATACAGTTCGGCAAATCAACGACACCATCTGAGGGTTTGCGGACTCCGAAAACGCCTAACGTTCTGTCAAAAAAGCCGTAACGCCGGTCGATTCAAAAGGCTAAAAATGAGCGACCGGGTATACAGACATGAAAGGAGGGATGGATAGCAAACTGAATTTTCACAATTGTGGACGGAAATCCATTCCAAATCGTAAAACCATGAAAAAGGGAGGAGAGCGATGAAAAAGATTCTGTTCGTCTGTCTGGTCGTGATGTTGGCGGTAACCACCGGTGCCTTTGCTGCGAGTAAAGGGTTCCCCACCCGGAATATCACCAATGTGGTCGTTTGGGGTGCCGGTGGCGGTACCGACACCTGTAACCGTATAATAAGTGCTGAAATGGCCAATATCCTGGGCGTCAATATCAACGTGATCAACAAAACCGGCGGTGTTGCCGGTTCGGTGGGCATGAATTATGCGTATTCCCAGCCCCACGACGGATATACCTTGTGCGGTCTGTCTGAATCCAACGTTACCGCCGGTGTTCAGGGCGGTTGGGATAAAAATTTTGACGTTTGGGACACCTTCATCGTCGGCGGGTCACCGGATGTCATTGCCGTCACCCCGGATACGCCGTACAAAACCCTCAAAGACCTGATTGAAGCCGCCAAGAAAGACCCCAAGGGTATCAAGGCTGCAGCCAGTGGTGCGGGCTCCATCCACCACCTGAACCTGTTGGCGGTGGAAAACGGCTCCGGGGCCCAATTCAATTTTATTCCTTACAAAGGATCGGCCCCCGCTCAGAATGCCGCCATGACCGGTGAGGTTTCGGTGGTCGTGACCTCACTGGCCGAGCAGCAGCAATTGCTGCGTGGCGGTAAACTAAGAGCCCTGGGCATGTTGATCCCGGACTCCTTCGAGGTCGAAGGACTGGGCGCTATTCCCTCAGCGTTTGACGCTTACCCTGGATTGTCGAAATACCTGCCGATTTCCCAGGCCATCGGTTTCGCGGTTCCGGCCGACACGCCGGCAGAGGCCAAATCCGTCCTCGTGGATGCCTTTAAAAAGGCAATGGC
>JAQAZR010000432.1:0-4173 GCA_032127235.1 Deltaproteobacteria bacterium | reverse complement strand
ATGTCGATTTCCCGGAAGCTCCCCGCATCGAACAGTATGTTGAGCCGCTCGCGTGCCGTCAGTTTGCCCTTTTCCTTGTGCTTGGCAACCGCCTTCTCGCCGCCCATCTGCAGGACCTTCTTTTCCCGCTCCTTCAGATCCTTTATTTTATTTTCAACCACACCCATGCTTGCTTTCCTTTCATCTCACCTGATTAGTGCCCATTCACGGTTCCACTGATCGACTTCGGGTACTAAAATGTGTCATCTTCTGCGAGTTCGGAGAAATCACGCTAAAGACGTTACCAGTCTGCGGCATAACGCAGAGACTCACTCTCATTCGCCGTACTGGCGATCCCGCCGACTGGTAACGTCTTTAGTCACGCCATAGGAATGCTTGACGCCGAAATTGCTGAAAAGGACCATTTCCGGACGGAAACTGATAATCCCGTTGCTGAAAAAGGCGGAACAGGGCGAAGTCACGTCATTTTTAAATGCGAAATGTAATTTTTGACAATTAAATAATGAGGAACGGTTGTCAAGAGAAAAAACCACTTGTGGCCGGCAAAACCGTTCCCCATTTCCCGTCTGCCCAAAGACGGTCATTTGTTTTCTTAGCCGCTGCTCATCTCCGCTGTTCGAGCACGCTGAGGACTCTGTCAGCCGAATCGGTAACCGCCGTCCCCGGTCCGAAGACGGCAGCCGCTCCGGCCTCGAAGAGGAAGGGATAATCCTTAGGCGGAATCACGCCACCGACAACGACTTTGATGTTTTCTCCGTCCGCTTTCTTCAATTCTTCGATCAGCCGCGGCACCAGGGTTTTATGACCCGCAGCCAGGCTCGAGACGCCGACCACGTGGACGTCGTTCTCCACCGCCATCATGGCCGCCTCTTCCGGCGTTTGGAACATCGGGCTGATGTCCACGTCGAATCCCATGTCGGCAAAGGCTGTTGCGATCACCTTGATTCCGCGGTCATGACCGTCCTGCCCCATCTTGGTAACCAGGATTCTGGGTCGCCGGCCCTCGTTTTCCTTGAACTGATCGGTACGTTTCTTGAGTGCGGCGAAGACCTCGCTGTCGCCGTATTCGGCCGCAAAAACGCCGGATATGCATCTGGTGGTGGCCACGAAACGGCCGAACACTTTTTCCATGGCATCGGAAACCTCGCCGACCGTGGCCCGCACCCGTATGGCCTCGATGCAAACCTCCAGGAGATTACGGTCGGTTTCAGCCGCCTTGGTGACGGCCGCCAAAGCTTGCTGCGCGGCGGCGTTGTCGCGCTTTGCTCTGGTCTCTTTCAATCTGGCGACCTGTTCGTCACGAACGGTTGCCGGTACTTCCAGGATGTCCATCAACGGCTCGTCTTTGATTTTGTATTTGTTGACGCCGACGATCACATCCAATCCCTGATCGATTCGGGCCTGTCGCCGGGCGGCCGCTTCTTCGACCCGCATTTTCGGCATCCCGGTCTCGATAGCCTTGGCCATACCGCCCAATTCTTCCACCTCGTCGATGATTTTGCCGGCTTCTTTGATGATTTCGGCGGTCAGGGCCTCTACGTAGTAGGAGCCGCCTAAAGGATCGATCACGTGGCAGATCTGGGATTCCTCCTGAATAATCAACTGGGTATTGCGGGCAATCCGGGCCGAGAAATCGGTCGGCAAGCCGACCGCCTCGTCGAAAGAGTTGGTGTGTAAGGACTGTGTGCCGCCCAAAGCAGCCGTCAGGGCTTCCAAGGTCGTTCGGATGATGTTGTTGTAAGGATCCTGTTGGGTCAGGCTCCAGCCCGATGTCTGAACGTGGGTGCGCAGTATGGCGGAACGTGGATTCTTGGGATTGAACCGGCTGATGCGCTCATGCCACAGGAAACGCGCCGCCCTGAGCATGGCGATCTCCATGAAGAAATTCATGCCGACCCCGAAAAAGAACGAGAGACGCGGTGCAAAGGTGTCGATGTCGAGGCCGGCTTTCAGCGCCGCACGCACGTATTCCAAACCGTCGGCCAGAGTGAAGGCACATTGGAGAACCGAGTCGGCCCCGGCTTCCATCATGTGGTAGCCGCTGATGCTGACGGTGTTGAACTTGGGCATGTGCTGCGAACAGTAGGCGATGATGTCGGAGACGATCCGCATGGACGGCTCCGGCGGGTAGATATAGGTGTTGCGGGTCAGGTATTCCTTGAGGATGTCGTTTTGAATCGTCCCGGTCAGCTGCTCCTGCTTGACGCCTTGCTCTTCTGCAGCCACAATGTAACCGGCCAGGATCGGCAGGACCGCGCCGTTCATGGTCATGGAGACGCTCATCTGGTCGAGCGGGATCTGATCGAACAGGATTTTCATGTCCTCCACCGAGTCAATCGCCACGCCGGCTTTGCCGACGTCGCCGACCACCCGAGGGTGGTCCGAGTCGTAGCCGCGATGGGTCGGCAGGTCGAAGGCCACTGAAAGCCCTTTTTGTCCGGCCGCCAGGTTTCGGCGATAAAACGCGTTGGATTCTTTGGCCGAGGAGAACCCGGCATACTGACGGATCGTCCAGGGTCGACCGGCGTACATGGTCGCCATGGGGCCGCGCACATAGGGCGGAAAGCCCGGCAGGGTGTTGGCCTGCGGCAAATCGGCGATGTCCTCGGCCGTGTAAAGCGGTTCGACGGTTATGCCTTCCGGGGTCTTCCAGTTCAGGCTTTCGACGGGTTTCCCCTTCATCTGTTTGGAAGCGAGATCCTGCCATTTTTTCAAATTTGGATGTTCGGCCATCATAGACTCCTTTTGATTACGAATTTTTAATTATAAAAGCCGCCGGCCAACCGTTATCCCGGTTTACCGTTGTTCTGCCGGTTGCTGTGCGGACCGCACGAAGTGCTCATAATTTATCTATATAAAGAGAACGAGCGGAAGTCAATTTTTTTGATCAATATCAAATACAACAGGATTTCGGCAACAACGGCAGGGTCGATTTGCCGCACCGTCTCGGACCTCTGCTATCGGAGACCCAAACCGAGTGTTTTTCGGTACATAACTTGAAAATCGATACAGTGTTGAATATCTTGACTTGAAGTTTTCATTTCTGCAGAATCGCTTAATTCTACGAAGGCTTAAACCAATAGTCGCAGGACTTCAGCATGATACGTCCAAAGAGCTTGCAGCAGCGTCTTTCGCTGTTCATGATTTTGCCGGTGGCCCTGCTGCTGGTCGGCATGGGAATTGCCAGCTTCATTTATGCCCGAGACGCGCTCCTTTCGCAGTGGCGGGAAGCCGCCGTACTGAAACTAGAACGCGGCGCCCACCAGGTGGACATGCATCTCAGCCGCATCCGGAATTGGATTCATTCCCTGGATAAAGCTGCCGAAAGCAACAACCCTGAAATAATTTTCCAGTGGGTAACCGAGCAGTTGAAAGCTCAGGAAGGGGTCGTGCGGCTCGATTTGACCTGGCAGGACAATACCTCCAATGACACGATGCCAATGAAGCCGGGCATGATGGGACCCGGATCCGCCATGGGCCCGGGCATGGGGGGCAGCCGGGGTGATAGGGCCGAAATGATGAGGGGCATGCAGCGTTTCCGCCGGGCCCGCATAGGCGACATCACGGCCCCGAGGTTTGATGCCCTCATAAAGAATCAAACGGTATCGTTGGTATCGGATCTGCTCGATAAAAACGGCCAAATTTTGGGTCGGCTGGCAGTCGTCCTGAGCTTTGAATACCTGGTGAAAAATGTCGTCACCAGCAGCTGGTGGCAGAGCTTTGAGGGATTTCTGGTTGACGATCATGGGAAAATACTCACCAGCACGGTTCCGGGAAAACGAAATGAATTGGCGGAAACCAATGAGCCCCTGGAAAGGGAAACCTTGAGGGCCATCAAACAAAGGCCGTATGGGACGTTGCTCGGCAGCGGTCATCCACCCTCGGAGGTGAGCGGTTTTTACAAACTGCAAGAGGCGCCCTGGACGCTGGTGATGATTGCACCGGGCAGAATAATTCTTGCTCCCATTTTGCGTTTTCGACTGTACTATTTCATCACCAGTGCCGGGTTTATCTTTATAATTCTGCTGCTGATGAAATTGGTGACGGGGCAAACGGTCGCTGCGATCAAGGAAGTGTCCCGGGCTGCCGACCGGATCGCCCGGGGTAATTTCGACCAGCCGCTGCCGGTAATAACCCGGGATGAAGTCGGGCACCTGATGCGAAGCTTCAATA
>JAQAZR010000431.1:0-3710 GCA_032127235.1 Deltaproteobacteria bacterium | reverse complement strand
TCATGCTTTCGTTTTTGTGAGAGGTGTAAGCGATAAACCCGGCAATGCCGTTATCTCTTGCCGCCGCACCGAGCTTGCGGATCAGGATTTTTCCGATCCCTTTGCCCTGAAATTCCTTGCTGATCGAAAAGGCCACTTCGGCCAGGTTCTTGGCCGGGTCGAATAAAAATTCGCCGATCCCGACCACGCGGCGGAATCCGGGGTCCCCCATGAGTGCCAGAAGGGTCAGATCATTGACGTAATCGATCTGGGACACGCCTTCGATTTCTTCGAGATTAAACCGTGTTTTTTCGTAAAAAAAGCGGGACACCACATCCTTTTCATCGAGGGCGTAGAAATGCTCCTGGATGCGGCGGGTGTCCACCGGTGTGGCCGGCCGGATAACCAACTCCTGGCCGTTTATCAAGACCGTTTCCTCCAGCTGCACCGGATAGATCCCCTGAAGGGATTCCGCCAGGGACCGATCCCGACTCAGCAGCCCCGCATTCTTGGCCTCGTGGAACAGCTGGTCGCGAAAATCCGGGTGAGCAATGCTGATCAACGCAACAGCACGCTCCTGAAGGCTTTTCCCGAACAGGTTGACCGCACCGTACTCGGTCACGACATGCGAGACGTCACTGCGGGGAATCACCACGGCCGTGTCGGCCAGTTCCGTTACGATCCGACTTCTCTTGCCGTTTCGGTTGGTGGAGGGGAGCATCAGGATCGACTTACCGTTTTCGGCCTGGGCGGCACCCCTGACGAAGTCGAGCATGCCGGTCAAGCCGGAAAACAGGTTGGACGGCAAGGCGTCGGCCGCCACCTGTCCGGTCAGGTCGATGGTCATCGCCACATTCATCGACACCATTTTATTGTGCCGCGCGATGACAGCCGGGTTGTTGACGTAATCCGAGGGATAGAGTTCGATGCCCGGATTGTCGTGCATGAATTCGTAAAGGCTCTTGCTGCCGATGGCCGTGCTGGCGATGATCTTGCCCTCGTTCAATCCTTTCTTGCGGTTCGTGATCACCCCTCGGGCCACCAGGTGCATGACCTCATCGGTCAGAAACTGGGTGTGAATGCCCAGATCGTTTTTTTCCGAGAGGGCCAGCATTACCGCTTGTGGGGTGGTGCCGAGCCCGATTTGAATGGTGGATCCGTCGTCCACCAGACGCGCGATGTGCTTGGCGATGATGTTGGCCTGCGGCGAGTCCGCCGTTGCCCCGATGGTGAGAAGCTCTTCGTCGTGTTCCACGATCACGTCGACATCGTTGACATGGACGAAACTGCGTCCCAGGGTCCGAGGCATGTGGGAATTGACCTGAGCAATGACGATGTCGGCCGATTGGGCAGCCGCCAGGGTGATGTCGACCGATACTCCCAGACTCATCCATCCGAAATCGTCCGGTGGTGAAACCTGTATCAAGGCGACGTGAACCGGCAGCCGGCGACTTGTGAACAGTCGCGGCACGGCGGAAAGATGGAGAGGGGTGATGAACCGCTTATTTCTGGCCAGGCCGCGCGGTTTGGCCGAACCGGCGTAAAAAAAGCGGATGTTCAACGCCTCATCCCGTGATTTGTTGGCAATCAGGGACAGCGGTGTGCTCTCATAAGCCATCAACCGCACAATCTCGAGATCCGTCAGACGTTCCAGATCCTCCGACAGCGCCCGAACCAGATGCTGCGGTTCTCCCGAAGAGGCACCGATAAACACCCGTTGGCCGGGGCGAATCACGCCCATGGCCTCCCGGGCCGTTCGTTGGCGCTGGATGTAATTGTCCGCCCAGTATCCGGGTTTTTTCTTCATAAAATCCAATGGCTCCCAGCCGGCCAGCCGTTCCCTTCATCCGACTTTATTATGAGATTTATCCCAATTGTCAACCCCTAACGTATCCGCCACCGCGAATCAAGGAAAACATGAGATCAACTGTTCCGCTAAGGATATCGTCACATCGTCGGCAATGCCGTATCGATTCACGGCACGTTTGTCTGTGAATATGTCGATGTATATAAAGGATTTACTCTTGACTCCGTCCTCTCTTTTACCTATAGTCCGATGCTTAATGAACGATTTTCAATTTTTAAATGAATCCAGTTCACTCCAAGGGTGTGCCTCGAGATGAAAACACTCATGACGCTGGCCCGCATCATCGACACGATGAACGAGTGGATCGGACGGGGGGTCGCTTGGGTGAGCCTCGGTTTGGTTTTGGTGGTTTTCACCGATGTCGTCATGCGCTACCTCTTCAACATCAGTTTCGTTTTCACCCAGGAACTCGAGTGGCACCTGTTCGCCTTTATCTTTCTGATCGGAGCCGGATACACACTTCTGAAGGACGGCCACGTAAGGGTCGACATCATCTATCAGCGCCTGACCGGCAAAGGCCGGGCCTGGATCAACCTGATCGGCGTTCTGTTCTTTCTGTTTCCCGGCTGCATCATGATCATCCTGACGTCCTGGAATTTTGCGCATAATTCCTACGCCATGATGGAAGGATCCCCGGATCCCGGCGGCATATCGTACCGCTATGTCGTCAAGGGTCTGATCCCGCTCGGATTCAGCCTTCTCTGCCTTCAGGGATTGTCGCTCGGCATCCACAGCCTGCTTCAACTCCTCGGGATCGAATCGGTCAAGGAGGAGGGCGCCTGATGGCATACCTCCCGGCATGGATGTTCCTGGCGCTGACGATTGTGCTGATGGCCGGCTTCCCGGTTACCTTCACCCTGATGGGGACCGCCCTGGTATTCGGCCTGATCGGCTTCGGCTGGTCGTTCTTCAACCTGCTGCCCCTGCGGATCTGGGGCGTGATGACCAACGTCACCCTGATCGCCGTTCCCCTGTTCGTTTTCATGGGTGTCATGCTGGAGCGCTCCGGCCTGGCCGAGGAGCTGCTCGACACCATGGGTCTCTTGTTCGGCCGTCTGCGCGGCGGGCTGGCCATATCCGTCGTTGTGGTCGGCGCCCTGCTCGGTGCATCGACCGGAATTGTCGGCGCCACGGTAGTCACCATGGGCCTGCTGGCGGTACCGACCATGCTGCGGCGCGGCTATCAGAAGGAGCTGGCCACCGGCACGGTGGCGGCTTCCGGAACCCTGGGTCAGATCATACCGCCGAGTATCGTCCTGGTGCTCATCGGCGATATCGTGGGGGTTCCCGTCGGCGACCTTTTCATGGGCGCCGTCCTGCCGGGTATGGTCCTGGTCGGTTTGTTCGTCCTCTACATTCTGCTCATCGCGATCCTCAAACCAAAGTATGCCCCGGCCATTCCCCGGGCGGAGCTGGCCGCCATTTCTCCAAAACAAATGGCCGTGAGGGTCATGAAGGCGCTGGTGCCGCCTCTGGCGCTGATGCTTTTCGTCCTGGGGTCGATTTTTGCAGGCATCGCCTCGCCGACGGAAGCAGCTGCCGTGGGGGCCGTCGGTGCCACCGGGTTGACGATCGCCAACCGGAAGTTCAACTTGACCATTCTGCGCGAAGTGATGCTGACCACCGTCAGGTTGACTTGCATGGTCTTTATCATCCTGTGCGGCGCGGCCGCCTTCGGCCTCGTTTTTCGGGGGCTGGGAGGCGACAGCCTGGTGCGTGAATTTCTGGGGGGCCTGGCCGCCAAGTATTCTCACAACGCGGTTCTGGCGATCGTCATGGGGCTGATTTTCTGCATCGGTTTTTTCCTCGACTTCATCGAGATCACCTTTATCCACGTGCCGGTGCTGGCCCCGATTATGATCGA
>JAQAZR010000430.1:0-4161 GCA_032127235.1 Deltaproteobacteria bacterium | reverse complement strand
CTTGAGTTCGTCCACAGACATCGGAACCTGTGCCATTTTTACTCCTTTGTGTTAGATTGATCGGTTTGCCAGTTGGCCAGTTGGTCGGTTGATAGGTATCTTCTGATGACCTTGCAAACGGGCAAACCGGCCCACCGACTCTCTATTTGTACCCGAATATATTGGTTTCGATAAATTTCCAGGTCTTCAGATAATCCCCCTCGGCCATCAGGCGGGCGAATTTGCCGCCGTCCACTTCTTCCAACCGCTGCCATATCTTGTTGGTCAGACGGCTGTTGGCCTCGAACGTACCGCTTATATCCCAGCGGGTCGGTGAGGTGTCGGAGGTGAAGTAGTCGTCGTAGCCGTAGCGCTTGAGATAGTATAGAAACTCGACATATTCGAGAAAATGCTTGGTGCCGCAGAAGTAATCCCAATCCCAACGTCCGTCGTTGTCATTGATATGGATGTAATACTTACAGGAACTTTCGGCCAGCAGCACGAGCGCCTCGGCCGGGTTTTCGTTTCCATACACCGAATGGCCGAAATCAAGAGTCACGCCCACCTCCCGACAGCGGATGTCATTGAGCAGGCAAAGGGTCTTGGCAGCCGAGTCGAGAAAACAGCGACCGCGGGTCTCACTGGGCTTGTATTCGATAAAAAGCGGCATTTCCGGTTTATAGCTGCCAGCCTCGCCGAAACACTCCGCCAGATATTTCCAGGTCTTGGCGTAGTCATACTGAAAGGCGAACTCGTACCCGTCTCCAAGGGGGCAGCAGGTCACCTTGTCGCCACCGATGGCCGCCGCGAAGTCCTTGGCCTCCTTGATGAAACGAACGGCCTTTTTCCGAACCGCGAGGTCGTGAGAAGTCAAGCCGCCGTTGCGGAATTCGGGTTCGGCTTTGACGTTGACGTTGACGGCCGCCACGTTCAACTGGTACTTTTCCAGCAGCGATTGCGTGAGCGCCGCATCGTTGACCTCATACGGATAAACAATCTCCACGCCGTCGTACCCGCTGATATGGGTCATCATCTCGAATTTTTTTTCGAGCTCGAGTGGTTCGTTGTAGTCGTGGAAGCGGTCCTTTGTACGGGACAGAAACCCCGTAATGATGCCCATCTTCAGCATGGTTTTCTCCTCGTTTAATTGTGGCATAAAAAGAACCACCTCAGTATTGCTTCTTAAACGTTTGCACCTTTATTTTTTGGCGTCACCCGTCAATTTTTGCGTCTTAGAAGAACGTCGATCATGCGGTTTTTAAACGTTCGGTACCACTGAAACTGGCTGATCACAGTCCAGACGATGATCAGAAACAGGATTAGCGAAACCGGACGCTGGAATACAGGCAAAAAACTGCCCTGAGAAACCATCAGGGCGCGACGCAGATTTTCATCCGCCATGGGTCCCAGGATAACGCCAATGACAAGTGGAGCGATAGGATAGCCCATTTCGATCAGAAAATAGCAGACAATGCCGACCGGCAGCATCAGGTACAGATTGAAAATATTCAACCCCAGCGAATAGGAGCCGATGATACAGAGCACGCCGATGATGGGCATGAAGAGCTGGGGGGGGATACGCAAGACTTTTACGACCTGCTTGGCCAGCAGAATGCCGACGATCCACATGGCGCAGGAAGCCAGCAGCAGAATGGCGGCTACTTCCATGATAAAAGTGGGGTGCTCGAAGGTGATCATGGGGCCCGGAGTGACCCCATGGAGCATAAGCGCACCCAGGAGCATGGCGGCCGGCGGGCTGCCCGGGATACCCAAGGTCAGCAGCGGGATCTGGGCACCGCCCACACAGGCATTGTTGGCTGTTTCGCTGGCCAGAACGCCCTGCATCTCTCCTTTTCCAAAGGTCTCGGGATGTTTGGAGGTGTTTTTGGCCGTGCCGTAAGAGACCCAACCGGCGATATCCTCGCCGATGCCGGGCACGGCACCGATGCCGACGCCGATGAGAGCCGAGCGGATGATGGCGGGAATGTTGCGCGCGATGGTGCCGAACTCGGGCAAAATCCGTTGTATTTTCTGGGCCTCACCGATCTGGAAGCGATCTTTGAGCACCTGGATGATTTGAGGAATGCCAAACGCGCCAATGAGCACCGGTACCACCTCGACGCCGCTGTCCAACTCGGTGAGGCCAAAGGTAAAGCGTGGATAAAACTGCAGCAGATCACGCCCCACACAGGCCAGGAAGAGCCCGATAAACCCGGCAATCCACCCTTTGATCACCAGGTCCGGGCTGGTCAGGGTGCCGCTGATCAGAATACCGAAGAAGGCCAGCAGAAAAAACTCAAAGGAGGTAAACTGCAGGGCAAAGTGCGAAATGATAGGGGATATGCTCACCACGAAGACCATGCTGATGATGGTGCCGATGGCCGAAGCGGTGGTCGTCAGGCCGATAGCCCGTCCTCCCTCGCCTTTGCAGGCCAATGGGTAGCCGTCCAATGCCGTGGCGGCGGCCGCAGCGGTACCGGGAATATTAATCAGGATCGCCGAGTAGGACCCGCCGTAAGTGCCGCCGACGTAGATCGCCAGTAGGCAGACCATGGCCAAATCTGTGTCCATCCCATAGGTCAACGCCGTCAGCAGGGCGACCCCCAGTGTCGATGTCAATCCCGGCATCGCGCCGAAAATAATCCCCAGAAGCACCGATCCGAAAAGGATGGCAAGGCTCGCTGGAGCCGAGGCGAGGTGAAAAACAATCTCGAAAAAAGTTCCCAGACGGTCGAGAAGCATCATGGAAAAAAGGGCTCCCGCTTGATCAGGCTAGAATTCCCAGTACCGGATGGCATCCATCAGCGCCACAACGAGGCCCTCTTTCGGCATGGGCACCAGTAAAAGATACTTGAAAATGGGGCCGATCAGAAAGGGCGTGGCCACGGATAAAATCAAACTGGTCTTAAACTTTATCCGCAAGGCCGGGTTGTCGCGAATTAACGTCCAGACGTAGAGGCAGTAGCCGATGATGAAGACAAAGGTGAACCAATCGCTCGGATAGTGCAGGACAGACGTCAGTGCGGCTAAAAGCCCGGAAGCCATCAAGAGAACATACAAAATGGTCCCGGCAAGATAGAAAAAGAACATCTTCTTCAGCAGGGTGTCATCGTCAAAGTAGAACATGCTGATGAACACCACCAGGAAAAGCACGCTGCACAGAAAGAAATCGATGCGCGGGATGTTCAAATATACGAAGCTGAAAAACAGAACGACGATAGCGTAAAACCGCAGCAACGGTGCCGTCTTCAGAAATCGGGTCACATCCGGGCTAACGAGCCAGCGCAGAACCCATTTCAATTCCTTAGAGCCTACTTCCCTGAAGGCGATGCGAATGAGCAGCGCGCCCAACAGCATGATCATGGCGCCGACAAAAAGGGGGAAGAGGGCCGGCGAGACGAACCAGACATTCTGGACGCCGCCCCAGGAATCTTTCATCGGCATTTTCAAGGCCTGGCTGACAATCCACAGACCGAATAAAAATATGATGCCACCGGAAAATATGTCCGCTTTGCGGAGTTTTTCTTTCTCCATCATAATTGACGGTCCTTGAATCCGATCGGATTTCTGGCGTCGCTTTCCGCCGCTCCGGGGGTGGTATCACGGCCCAGGTGCCGGCATCCTAAAAATGCCGGCACTTAGACCGGGTTATTGTTTTACGGTTTGGGAATACCGAGAGACGCGGGATCGACGGTCGCCGCCTTCAGGTCCCAAAGCGTCCAGGCAAAATTCGACTGGAGCGCATCGAACACAGCCTTCGACTCTGCCCCGGTTTTGCCCGACAGCAGGTAGTAATTCTCCTTGGCCCAGGATTTCACCTTTTCGGTGGCCATTGCCTTTTTAAAGGCATCCACGAGGACGGATTTGGCCTCTGCCGGCGTGTCGGCCGGAACCGCGAAACCGATGGCCTGGGAAATCGGCAGATATTTGGACAGTCCGGGATAGGAATCAAACGATGACGGGATCGCTCCCAAACCTTCGACGGTGAACGAGTCCGGGATCAGCATGCCCAAAGCTCTTAATTTGCCACCGCGCAGCAGCTGCTGTTGCTCGGCCAGAGAAGTCACCACAACCGAAACTTCGCCTGCCATAGCGGCGTTCTGGCTTGGAGCTGAGCCTTTGTATGGGATGAAATTGAAATCCGCACCGGAACCTTTTTCCAATGCCAGCAAGTTCAGATGG
>JAQAZR010000429.1:0-8547 GCA_032127235.1 Deltaproteobacteria bacterium | reverse complement strand
ACATTTCACTCATGACGCCACCGGTGGGGGCCTGCCTGTTCGTCCTCTCCTCGGTCACCGGCGAGCGGATCGAAAAGATCAGCGTGGCCCTTATCCCCTTTCTGGCCGTGGAAATTCTCATTCTCATTATAGTGGCCTACTTTGACAAAATGACACTATTTATTCCCCGGATTTTATTGGGAATGTAACTCTGAAAGCTTTTTGAAATCTTATCATTGATTGGAGAAACAATCGGAAAAGCGATATTTTATCCATGCACGGCAACGCAGTTGCCAAAACTAAGGGGTCACGAAAAAATAAGTTCGCAATTTTGAGCGTTGAGGCGCCCGCCTGGCAAGACGCGAAAACGCAGGAATATCTGGATATTCCGAGTTTTCGCAACGCGGCCAAACGGGATGCATCGGCGTCCAAACTGTGACGTTATTTTTGAGTGAGCCCCAAGGAGGACAAAATGAAAAAAACAGTTAAACCTTTGCTGGTTCTTATGCTGGCCGTCTTTACAATTGTCGGCCTATCCGGCGTGGCTATGGCAGCCAAGACCCTCAAACTTCACCACCTCAACAAGGACGATCCCTTCGACAATCCCACCGGGGCCATGGCGACCGTGTTCAAAAGCCTGGTTGAGGCCGGAACCAACGGTTCCGTTATCGTGGAGGTATTTCCTTCCGGACAGCTTGGGAAAGATGCGGAGGTCCTGCAGCAGGTGAAGGCCGGCGTTATCCAGTCCGGCATTCATTCGGTGGGCGGATTCGCTTCGGCCTATCCCCTCATCGGTGTTTTGGACGTTCCTTTTGCCTTTCCCAACATCAGCACGACCTATGCCGTTTTCGACGGTCCATTCGGTCAGAAACTGGCGGCCGACATCGAAAAAAAAACCGGTATGCATGTGCTGGGATTCGGTGATTCCGGCGGGTTCTTCCAGCTGACGAACTCCAAGCGGCCGATCCAGAGCCCTGACGATATGAAAGGGCTCAAAATCCGCACAATGGGACTCGACACGCACAAAGCCATCATCAGTTCTCTCGGTGGGCAGCCGGCCGCTATTGCCTGGTCAGAAGTCTACACCGCCCTGCAGACCGGCGTGGCCGACGGCCAGATGAACCCGATCCCCATCATTGCTTTTGCAAAATTCGATGAGGTGCAGGGATACCTGACCCTCAGCGGACATCTGTTCGCCCCCTATGTCTGGGTGATTAACATGGATTTCTGGAACAGCCTGAGCGACAGCGAGAAGGACGTCGTCAACTATGCGGCCAAATCGGCCATCGTTGCCGGTCGCGGAATGGGCCGGATTATCGAAGCTTCCGACCGGGGTCTCCCCGCTCTGTCCAAAAAGATGAAAGTCAACGCCCTGACGGCAGAGCAAAAGGCCAAATTCAAGGAATTGGCCGCCCCCAAGGTCGAAGCGTTGATCGTGGAGAAATACGGTGCTGAAGGCCAGGAGATGCTGACTGCCTTCCTGGAAGCCATCCAGCAAGCCCAGAAGTAAACGAGTAGAATCGCAAATCATACGAAACGCTCATGGCCCTGCGGGCCGCCACGGTGCATGAACATGACGCGCCGGAGCTCGGATGAACGGTTGCGAAAAGCGGCTGACTGCCTGAGTCGCTTACGGGGGCGGAAAAGTGCTGACGTTCAATTATATCTGCAGTGAATGCGGACAGCGGTTCGACATCGATCCCCTTCGGTGCGTCTGCCCTTTCTGTTCCCAAAGACAGGCGGATGATCAACCCCTATCCGGCGTCCTGGAGGTCGAACTGCAGGGGACTGCCACAGGGAAGGACGTCGACATTGCCGAACTGCTGCCGGTGGATGCGCGTTTCTTTCCGCCTATTCCGGTGGGGAATACGCCCCTGTGGGAACCGAGAATCCTGCGGGGTGAACTCGGCTTCGACGCCCTTTTTATCAAGGACGACGGCGCCAATCCCACCAGTTCGTTAAAGGACCGGGCCTCCATTTTGGTTTCCGCATTTGCGAAACAGAACGGCATCGATACCATCGTTGTGGCGTCCACCGGCAATGCCGGCTCCTCAATGGCCGGCATCGGAGCGGCAGCCGGCCAGAAGGTGATCCTCTTTCTTCCCAAAACCGCCCCTTCGGCCAAGCTGATTCAGGCCTTGCAATACGGCGCAACGGTTCACCGGGTGGACGGTAACTACGACCGGGCTTACACTCTATCGCTGGCGTATTCCCGGGCAGTCGGTGGTCTGAGCCGCAACACGGCCTACAATCCCATGACGATCGAAGGTAAGAAGACCGTCTCTCTGGAACTCTACCGGCAGCTGAGGCAAGCCCCGGACGTCCTGTTCGTGGGTACCGGGGACGGCTGCATCGTCGCCGGTGTTTACAAAGGATTCCGGGACTTGAAACAACTGGGGGTTATCGAAGACATCCCGCAGATCTTCGCGGTCCAGTCGGACACATCGGACGCCCTCCACCGCGCATTCAAAACCGGTCGATTCGAAAACATACCCACCCAAACGGTGGCCGATTCCATCTGCGTGGATGTCCCCCGCAACGGTATTCTCGCGCTGAGCCTGCTGAAGAGGTACGGCGGCAAGGTGATCACTGTTTCCGACGAGAAGATCCTCGCGGCCCAGGCCCGGCTGTCGCGCTCTACGGGCCTGTTCACAGAACCGGCGAGCGCGGCGGCCTTTGCCGGGTTCTTGAAGGTTCAAAAAGAACTTCCTCGCGATGCCGTCATTGTGATCCTGGCGACCGGAAACGGTCTCAAGGACAGCGCTGCCGCCGCCAAGGCCATCACCTTACCGGAGCGGGTCATTCGATCTCTGGACGAGATCGTATAGTGGAATTCTTTCAGTCGCATTTTGCAACGACGATTGGAAGATAAAAAAAGGAAAGAACATTGATCGATCTGAGTGTAAACGCCGCCATTCGTGATAAAACCGTCGACTACTGCCGGAAAAAGATGATCACCCTCCCCACCTTTGCCATGATGAATGATCCGCAAAAGGTGCCCGGGAAAATCAAAGACCAGCTCAGGCACATCGATTTGTGGGAGGTCCACCCGGCGAACCTGTATCGCATCTGCTGGAAAAACGACCCCCGGGAGTCCGGAGGCTTGTTCGGCGGGGTCAACCACCGGGTGTTGCCGCCGGAGCTCACCGGCTGCCGGGCGACGATTATTGTGCTCGTCGGTCGCTGGTTTCCCACCGGTGCCCACAAGGTCGGTGCTACTTTCGGGTGTCTGGTGCCCCGGCTGGTGACCGGTCAGTTCGATCCGCAGGAAACCAAGGCCGTCTGGCCCTCAACGGGTAATTACTGCCGCGGCGGCGCCTATATTTCGGCCCTTCTGGCCTGCCGCGCCGTGGCTATCCTGCCCCAAGGCATGTCAAGGGAACGTTTCGAATGGCTGCGGAACATCGCCGGCGAGGTCATCGCCACTCCGGGAAGCGAATCCAACGTGAAGGAGATATTCGACAAATGCTGGGAGTTGCGGAAGTCCGGTGAGAACCTGCAGATCTTCAACCAGTTTGACGAACTCGGCAATCCTTTGTGGCATTTTGCCGTAACGGCCCAAGCCGTCGAAGAGACCCTCCAGTCTCATTTCTCAGTGGGAAAGCGGTTGGCCGGTTATGTGGCGGCCTCCGGTTCCGGGGGCACACTTGGCGCCGGCTACTATCTCAAGCAGCGGTTTCCGAGGGCCAAACTGGTGGTCGGTGAAGCGCTCCAATGCCCGACGCTGCTGTATAACGGCTTCGGTAGTCATCGCATCGAAGGCATCGGAGACAAGCACGTCCCTTGGGTCCATGATTGTAAGGAAACCGACTTCTTGGTTGCCGTGGATGATGCCGTCCCGATGCGGCTGCTGCGCCTTTTCAACGAAGAAAACGGTCGCAGGGCCCTTATCGCCGAAGGAGTTTCGGAAGAACTGGCTGCGGAACTCGACTTTCTGGGCATATCCGGAATAGGCAATCTGGTCGCTGCGATCAAATTCGCCAAGTACGGTGAACTGACCGAAGAAGACGTTGTCGTCACAATCGCCACGGATTCCATGCAGCTTTACGGATCACGCTTGGAGGAACTTTCGCAGGAGCGCGGCCCATACACTGTTGCAGACGCCCAGAGGGATATCGAGCTCATGAAATCGATAGCGATCGACCATGTCAAGGAACTCACCTACTACGATCGCAAAGCGATCCACAACCTCAAATACTTCACCTGGGTCGAGCAGCAGGGTCGCGATGTCAACGAACTCAATGAGCAGTGGTACCAGCATGACCTCTACTGGAACGGGACGTTCGCGCAGGTCGAAAAGATCGATGCGCTGATCGAGGACTTCAACGACAGGGTCGGGCTGCTGTAAAGACAGATGTCACTATTTATTGTGACGCTGTGTATAATGATAAGGGATCAAGAAAATGGGACCCAAACAGATCGAAGAAAAAATTGAACACCTCAGGCGACTGTCCACCGGGGGGCTTCACATGGCGGATTTCCTGCTCACATGGGAAAAGACCGACGAAGAGATCGCGGCCGTATTCACGGTCGCGGAAATACTGCGCGGCCTGCGACGTAACAACCTTTCGGCCCGGTTCTTCGACAGTGGACTCGCCATTTCGATCTTCCGTGACAATTCGACCCGAACCCGGTTCAGTTTCGCCAGTGCCGCTAATTTTCTCGGTCTGGCAGTGCAGGACCTTGATGAGGGCAAATCGCAGATCGCTCATGGGGAAACCGTACGGGAAACGGCCAACATGGTGTCATTCATGGCCGATGTGATCGGCATCCGCGACGACATGTATATCGGCCGGGGCAATGCCTACATGCGCGAGGTGGCCGCAGCGGTCCAACAGGGTCATGACGCCGGGATCCTGGAACAGCGCCCCACCCTGGTCAACCTGCAATGCGACATCGACCATCCGACCCAATCCATGTCCGACATGCTGCACTTGATCCACCGGTTCGGCGGCATCGAGAACCTGCGGGGCAAAAAGATCGTCATGTCGTGGGCCTATTCTCCCTCCTACGGCAAACCCCTGTCTGTGCCCCAGGGTGTCGTCGGTTTGATGACCCGCTTCGGCATGGATGTGGTCCTGGCCCATCCGCCCGGGTATGAAATTATGCCCGATGTCGAGGAGGTGGCCGTTAAAAATGCCCAGGCCTCCGGCGGAACGTTTCGCAAGACCAACGGCATGCAAGAGGCCTTCAAGGACGCCGACGTCGTCTACCCCAAAAGTTGGGCACCTTTCGCCGCAATGGAAAAACGGACGACCCTGTATGGCGAAGGCGATATGGAAGGAATCAAGGCGCTGGAGAAGGAATTACTGACCCAAAATGCCGCGTTCCATGATTGGGGGTGCACGGAAGACCTTATGAAGAAAACCCGAGACGGCCGCGCCCTCTATATGCACTGTTTGCCGGCCGACATTACCGGGGTGAGTTGCCGCGAGGGAGAAGTGGCCGCTTCCGTCTTCGACCGATATCGGGACCGATTGTATGCGCAGGCCGGCTACAAACCCTATATCGTTGCCGCAATGATCCTTTTGGCCCGTTTCGCAGACCCGGCGGCAAAACTCATCCACCGCTTGCAAGAAGGACGAATGCGCATCTGGTAACCCTTGTAGTGGATTAACTAGACGCCCCAACCGACAGCGGTGCTCGCAGTGACTGAGCTCGACGTAGGGATTAAGCAGTTCGACCATTTTCAGATGATTTTCCTGATTTTTCGAAGAATAGTGATTTACGTTCTCGATCCTGAACCCGATAGCGTATTCGTCATCACAGCATATGAGTTGGTAGGAAAACCCCTTAAAGCATATCGGCGACGAGGCCGAAGGAGACGAGGAAAATGAAACAGGATAGGTTCCCAAAAGGATGGGATGAGAGCCGTGTCAAGCGCGTTCTTGATCATTATGAGAACCAGACTGATGATGAAGCAGTAGCCGAAGATGAGGCTGCCTGGGAAGATACGACCCAAACTTTCATTGAGGTTCCGAATGAACTTGTTCCCGCTGTGCGAGAGTTGCTTGCAAAGAAAGTGGCCTGATTTTTATACAGATATTGGAAATTATCAACCTGCAGGGCCGAAACTTTCAAGCCACCTGATCGCTGTTTCGCTGCGCTGCACACCAACCGGTGACTTAAGCGTTCAACAATAATTATCGAACTTGAAACCCCCACTATGTAGCAGAAAACCTGCCAGCTATAGACGATTGTATTTTACGTATAAGCAATATCCTATTTAGCAGCGAGAGCAATTCCGGCTATCACGGCACCAATTTTAAGCCCGACTTTTTGGCTATCACCAAATCTGGACCAATTCTTCTTTTTTTCTTGTTGACCTGTGAAGAGGATTTCCTTATTTATCTTTCAATAGCGATGGTTCTTATTCATTTCATCGTTTCGTCGCTCCAATCCCTTTCTATCTTTCAACACGCCGCCGGAGGGACTCCATGAAAAACGATCATGATCATGCAGAAAAAAAGGTTGCAAAGGCCGCCGAGGCGGCGGTCAAAAACGCGGAACCCATGACGCAGAACCAATACAAGATCCCCCTCTTCAGCAGCCTCATAGAACAGCAACTGATGGCTATCGCCCAACCCGGACCCGGCTGATCCGCAGGAGAATTCCACGGCAGAGAAACCGGAACTTTAAGGAAGAATCGGCTATATTTGCAAATCGGTACCAAGAGGCGGTTCAGTCCAACAAGAGTTTTAAAGCCGGCTTCGCGGCGCAAAAACTCTAGTTCGTTTGATTTCATTAAAACAACGCTCATCGTTCACACGTATGAGATGTTGGGAGATAAAAAATGAGAGAATTCAGCGTAATAATCGAAAAAGATGAGGATGGCTATTTTGTTGCCTCTGTACCAGCACTTCGGGGATGTCATACACAGGCAAAATCTCTCAGAGAGTTTCGACGCGAAGCGTCGCGTCCGCCTCTGCCCATGCCGCTTCGAATTCGCGGCGTACCCACTCGGCCTCTTCGAACCGTTGCTGTGCCTTCAGAGCCTCCGACAGGCCGAGGAGCGAACGCCCGTTCCTTGGGTTCCGGTCGAGGTCGGCGCGGAACACGGCTTCGGCTTCCTTGGGTTTTCCAGCGAGAAGAAGCGAGCCCCCCAGCGACTCCCGCACCGGGTAGTACCAGGCCGGTGGCTCATCGTAGGTCAGGGCATCCTGCGCCTCCACGGCCCTCTTCCCCGCCTCCACGGCCCCCTGGTTGTCTGCTTTGGAGGCAGCCAGTCTCGCCGCGAGCACAGCTCCCGCCACCTTGAGCACGTCGGCGGTCCGGTTCACGTTGAGAGTGGCGTCTGCGGGGAGGCTGGCCCGGACCAAGTCGAAAGCCTCCACTTCCTGCTGCGCGCCGCGGGGATCGCCCTTGCCCGCCAAGGCGACTCCTCTGGCGAAGTGCCAAAGCGCTCTGTCTATTGGATACTTCCCTTCCGGCTCCGGGGTAGAAAGGATCTCGTCCCACCCCTGGAAACGAAGTGCCACAAAGAGCGAAGTCGGCAGGAAGTACTCAACGGTGGGCACATCGTCCACCTTGCCCATTCGCTCAGAGAGCTCTGCGGCCGCCTTCTTCGCCTTTTCCCCCTGACCCGCCATGGATGCTGATGCCGCTAAGAAATGGAGGTTGTGGCTCAGGTAGATGACCGGGTAGATGCCCTCTGAACCACCGGCTTTCAGGTAGGCTCGGTCTGCTTCGACTGCCGCCTCGTTGCTGCGCACCGCGCCCCGGTAGTCGCCGGTGCGCATGTAGACGTGGGCAGGCATGTGGACCACGTGGCCCGCGCCGGGCATCAGGGTCTCGAGCCGCCGGGCTGAGGGCAGCGCCCACTCCGGGTGAGGAGAGGCCTCGACCGCGTGGATGTAGTAGTGGTTTGCGCCCGGGTGCAGGGGATTGCGCCGGAGCACAGACTCGAGCACGGAGACAATCTCCTCGGTCCCCTCCTCGGGCTTCCCGTTAACGGTCCACAGACGCCAGGGACGGAGGTCCATCAAACTCTCTGCGTAAAGCACCGCGGCGTCCAGGTCATCCGGGTAGCGCCGCGAGAGCTCGCCCATGGCCCGGGCATAGGCCGCGTCCAGGGCGCTCTGGTCGGCGTCCGGGGCGAGCGAGTACCTCTTGGCCAGGGCTTCGATGTAGGCTCTCTCGACGTCGCTGGCCCGGGGTTCCAGTTCTCGAGCCTTCTCGACTGCCTCGACCGCGGCGAGCCTCTGCTCCGGGCCCATGGGCAGGTTGATGTTCGGACCTAAGGTGAGGGCCACCCCCCACCACGCCATGGCGCACTCCGGGTCGAGGCGAGCGGCCTCCCGGAAGGACCTGCCGGCTTCATCGTGGTTGAAGGCATAGACCAGGCGAAAGCCCTGGTCGAAGTAACGTTGTGCGTCCGGCGAGCGGGTCCGGATGGGCCGATGATAGTCTCCGAGACCCGAGAAGAGCGGAACCGCATCGGAGCGCCCACCGGTGGAGGGTGGGCCCTCTCGATGCGCCCAAACGGGCGCGGACGAGAGGAGAAAGAGAGCAAGCGATAGACGTGCGAAGGATTCCTTTTTCATTGTGCACCTCTTTGGGAGCCGCCGG
>JAQAZR010000428.1:0-6078 GCA_032127235.1 Deltaproteobacteria bacterium | reverse complement strand
TTCACCTCAGCTGTGCGTTTGGGGTATTCTAACGCCTCGACTCCGAACTCCGCCTGACGAAGAAGCTCGGGAACACCATACGACAGATGCGCTTTTTTCGTTTTCTCGGCCCGTTTCGGGCGTTAGTTGTCGGATGATTTTGGTTGTGTGCCCGTTCCGGTGGTGCCGGTTTCGGCCGGAGTCTCGGCTTTTTTCTTGGTTGGTTCGTTGGCGGAAGAGGTGCGGGATTTTCCGGCATAGTCGGTTGCGTACCAGCCGGTCCCTTTCAGGTGAAAACTGGTGTGGGACACGAGCTTGCGAATTCTGCCGGAGCAGTGGTCACAACGGGTAAGGGGTTTGTCCGAAAACTTTTGTATAACTTCCTTGATCCTGCCACATTGACTGCATTCATATTCATAAATGGGCATTTATGATGATCCTCCGCGCGACGGAATGATGGATAGCATTCCCTAACTGTTTTAAACAAATGAAATTATACATTAACAACCGTTTTGTCAAGGATTCATTTGTGTTTCTATATCTCTGGGCAAAACCGAAGGCGGCCTTTAGCTCTTCATACCGTCATAGGGTATTCGCCACTCGTTGTAAAACTCGAGGACCTCGCCGAGCCCCGGCAAACTGCAGGGTTCGAGGATCTCGTGGGTCTTTACATGAACCCGCTTTTCTTCCGCCAGTCGTTCGTCGGGTGCCGCGTCGAAGTACTGCAGGAACCGGCTGAAGCGCACGATGTGGATCAGTTCATGGGTCACGATGTAGAGAACAAACGGGAGGAGTTGCAGGTTCGGTTTTTGTTCCAGTACCGCCAAGATCGCATGGTCCTGCAGGCATATCTTGTACAGGTCGTAGGTCGAACTGCCGAGCGCACGATCGCGGTGACGCCCTTCATAACGGACGATCTGGGCAAAAGGTCCTTCGACAACTTCGTCCAGGGCCAGTTCGGCTAACGTTTTAATGTCATAGCGCCGGTGGAGCCATTGGCTGGCCGACATCTTGTAGTAATTGCTGACAAGCTCCTCGGCCAGTGCAACGGCTTTGTTGACGATTTCGATCTGTTCCGGGTTGAATGTTGCCAAGGTCTCCATTTTTGCTTCGACTGACATAGACCTGACGGGACCTCATTCGTTTAGTTGGACACGTTTTTTGTAATCGTTCACAGGGTTGCAAAGTCCGATGCGCTTCAAACCACCTAATCGTAAGCGTTCACGGGGTGCCGCAGATGCAAGGCGTCGGGTGCGCAGGCGTACTTTTGTACTTCAAGTGCCCGACAACAAAGCAGATGCGGTGCCCTGTGAACGCTTACCTTTTTTTCATTGTCGGGGCCGACTATTGATACTCACCGGAAACTCTTTTTCGAGCACCAAATTACCGTCTGTCGAAAATACGTATACGGTGGCAAGTGTGAACCGATCGGCGTTCTCCTGGTCGTTGACCTTAAACCGAATAGTCCGGAAATTGTAAATGGAAAAGACGCTGCCGAGTTTGCCGTCGGGTTTACCGGATTCAAGGGGTACCGGCGGCAGAACCAGCCAGTCATCCGGACTATCCTCTTCGCTTCTCAGTACAACCACCGTCTGGCCCGCGATCTGTTGGGATTTCGATCCATCATTTCTGATGACATATTCAACCCGAAGCGCTTTGGTGTCCAGTTCGTAAACGGTAGTAAAATTTCTGACATCGGCTCCCATATCCTGTCCGTTCGCACCTGTTGCTTGAGTCATTCGTTGAGCGGTTTCAACTGGCGGTCGACCCGCCGGGCCTTCTTGATCGGTCAGGGGCGTTTCTTCACCGGTTTCGGATTTGATCACCAGCCTATCGCCGGGATGAAGCGTGCTGTCGCCTTCCATGTGATTCAGACGGCGCAGCTGATCCACCGATACGTTGTAACGATAGCCGATGGCATAGAGCGAATCACCCGGCTCGACGGTATGGTAAATGGTTTTTTCACTGTTGCCGACCATCGAGGCCGGTTCGTTTGGTGGCGGTTGCGCCGTTGCGGCGGCTGCTTCAGTTTTATCCGGAGGATTTGAGACCGCCTTTTCGACGTCCGGTTTGCCTTCGCGTTTGCCGGGATGTTTGGTTCCGCCGGGTTTTTTCCCGCTTATCGATTCCGTCAATACCAGGCGGGCCATCAAGATGTCTTTTTCATCACGCAGGGACTGCATCGCCTGGTTCAGTTCGACGACCTTATTTTCGAGTGTCCGAATGTCGCCCGCAGCTCTCTGGTACAGGTATACCAATCCTCCGGCAAGTCCAGACAGGGCCAGGATGATCAGAGCCGTGACGATGACAGCAGCTTTCAAATGGTTGAAAGCGATCGTTTTACTGTGCTCGCCTATGAACAGCAGCGCCCAACGACGATCGCTGCGCGAACCTCTGATCGGCTTTTTGGGTGGACGGTCTTTTTTACTCTCCTTCATCGGCAGGATCCTTCATCCATCTACGGGACTGTCTATCCATATGGTGATCGAGGTGCCCGTTCGGGCCGCAAAGAAACGGGCGGCATTGCCCTGGTTTACTGAGATTTCGAAAAATCCACGGCTGCCGATCAGAACCAGCGGTGTCCCCGGCTTCACGCTGTTATAGGTCGGGGACAAGCAATTGAGATTGTGCTGACCGATGGCTAACCGCAGGCTGTTATGATCGGCAGCAGGAAAGTGATGCTTGACAAAAGGCCAGTCTATATTGGTTATCAGGTTACCGAAGCGGTCGACATCGATGACGGTGCCGGAAAGTCGGCCGTCTTTTTCCAAACGAGGTTTGACAAGATCCAGGCGCACGAGAGCGTCGCTGTCAATCGGCGCACCCAACCGGTCGAGAGGCAGTCCCAGCGACAAATGTGCGCCGACCGGGGCGAATATGTCCCGGCCGTGAAAAGTGCGGCTGACCGGTTTCAAAAAGTAATCCGTGTTTTCGACCCTCACGATCTTTTCGATCGGTTCCTTTTCGAGAAAAGGCGAGAGCACGCCGTTGTCCGGAGCGAGAAAGGTTTGGCCTTCTAATCGCAAGGCCACAATCGCGCGGCGGCTGCCGACTCCCGGATCGACCACTACGACGTGAACGGTTTCCGAGGGAAAATACCGGTAGCTGCCCGCGATGGCATACGCCGCTTGGCGCACGTCATGGGAGTCGATCCAATGAGTGATGTCGACGATGGTGACCCGGGGGTTGATCTTCAGGATCACCCCCTTCATGATCGCCACGTAGGCGTCGTGAGTGCCAAAATCTGTCAGGAGTGTGATAACCGGCATGTCGAAAAAGTCACGCGAATGAATCTCCCTGCAGCAAGCTGCAGGGTACCAAAGCTGTTTGATTTTATCCCCTCACCCTAACCCTCTCCCCAGGGAGAGGGAATATGTTGTGATCCTGCAGCGAGGCTACAGGGAATTATCAAGTTAAAACAGCTTTTTCTGTATCTTGAATCCCAGGTGGCGATAGGCTGCCTCGGTCGCTTTTCTGCCGGCGGAAGTCCTGGTAATCAATCCCGCTTTGAGAAGATAGGGTTCGACGACATCCACCAGGGTGTCGGTTTCTTCCTGCAGCGTGGCGGCAATCGCTTCGATACCGACCGGTCCGCCGTTGTAAAATTCGATGACCGTCCGAATGAAGCGACGATCGAGGTCGGTCAACCCTTTCTCATCGACGCCCTCCAACGCCAGTGCCGCTTCGACCGTATTACGCTTAATCGTCCCGTCGGAGCGAACTTGGGCATAATCCCTGACCCGCCTGAGAAGACGGTTGACAATCCGCGGTGTTCCTCGCGATCGCGTGGCCAGTTCGGCGGCCCCGAAATCGTCCAGGGGGACATCGAGCAGGGAGGCGGAGCGCTTGATGATCCGAATCAATTCGGCTTCGGTGTAAAAATCGAGACTTCGCAAGATCCCGAAGCGATCCCGCAACGGCGAAGAGATGAGACCGATGCGGGTCGTCGCGCCGATCAGCGTGAAGCGCTTGAGTCGAAAGCGATGGCTTCTGGCATGGACCCCTTTGTCGAAAACAAAGTCGATGGCGAAGTCTTCCATTGCCGGATACAACAATTCTTCGACATTCCGCGGGATGCGGTGGACTTCGTCGACGAAAAGGACGTCACCGTCTTCGAGGTGCGTCAGAATACCAATCAGATCACCACCTTTTTCCAGGGCCGGACCGGAGGTAACCGTCAATGTTCCGCCGGTTTCGTTGGCGATGATGTGCGCCAGGGTCGTTTTTCCAAGCCCCGGCGGTCCGTGAAAGAGAACGTGATCGACGGGTTCTTTACGCATTTTGGCTGCTTCGACCGCTATTTTAAGCGTTTCCACGATTTCTTTCTGCCCGACGTAATCGGTGAAACAAGCGGGTCGCAATGACAGGATGTCCGGTTCCTTGTCTTCGGGCAGGCAGGCACCGGAGACAACTTCCCGGTTTTCGGTTGAAAATTTTATGACCTCATTCACGGTTTCGATTCTCCGCGATACACTTCTTCGAATAACTCTTCCGGATTGGTAATTGCGCGGTTGCGATCCAGAGCTTCCGCCACCAGCCGTCTGGCATCCGATACTTTGTGGCCGAGTTGGGAAACAAGGACTTCGATCACGGCATCGACCGTCTCCCCGTCGACCGACCTCTTTCGAGTTGCCGCCTCGGTCGGCAGTGCAAAGCGTTCCATCTTACCGCACAGCGTTGCGATTATCTTCTGGGCGGTACGGCTGCCGATGCCTTTGAGTTTTTTCAAAGCGGCTTGGTCTTTGGTCTCAATCGCGCGCGCGATCTCTCCAACCGGCAATGTCATGGCCTTGACAGCTTTCAACGGGCCGATGTCGCCGACGGATATGAAATGCTGGAAGAATTCTTTTTCTTCTTCGGAATTAAAGCCAATCAAAACGGGCTTGGGCTGTCGCTCGGTCTGCTGGTAGTAAATGTATAGGGCCAACGGGTCACCGATATCGCTGGCGTGCATGCGTTCGATCAAATAGGCCGGCAAAAGAACTTCGTAGCCCACTTGGTTCGCAAGAAGTAAAATGCGGTCTTCTCCGATTTTCAGCAGACTGCCTTCAAGGTAACCGATCATGGCGCGGCTTCGGGTTGATGCTGGTGATGTTGGGTCTATCAGGCTGTTGGGAACCTGTTGCACTGGTCAATAAATAAAATTCGACTCAAAGCGCTCATACTATACATGAGCTGCGCCTTTTTGTCGAATTTTGCCTTGTCTTGCCGCGCCCCTTACTTCAGGCAGTGTCGGCGGCCGCAGCGATACAGGCCGATCAGGGCCAGGCCGAGCGCATCGGAGGCGTGTAGCGGCCGAATCGGAGAGGACAATTTCAACAAGTTTCGAACGGATTTTTCAAGCTGCATCTTGGTGGCGTTGCCGTTTCCGGTCAAGACCTGTTTGGCTTCTCTAACCGGTACTTCCAGGGTCGTCATTCCGATCTGCATCCCGGCGAGCAAAATAACACCTGAAACCTGACCCAGAATGATGCCCGATTTGGGGTACTGTTTTAGCGAGAAAACATCTTCGATGACCATCAGGTCGGGCTTTTCGACCTTTAAAAGAGCGAAAAGCCGGTCATAAATTTCGTGCAACCGGCCAGGCAGGGACATTTTTTGAGAGGTATTGATGCTGCCGTAAGAACAGCCGCTGATTTTGACGCCGGCCCCGTTGACGATTCCTATTCCGGTTGACGACAAGCCGGGGTCGATGCCGATGATTTTCATTCTACCGGGTATTGCATACGGAAACTATTTGATCTGGCTCAACTTCTGGGCCGCCAACTGAGACTCGGTGGTGTCGGGGTATTTACTGATCAACTCCTTCAGGATAAGCCGGGCATTTGCTTTGTCCCCGATGTTCAGGAAAGCGTATCCCTGCTTCAGCATGGCAGATCTGATTTTGTTGCCCTTGGGGTAGTTTTCGACGACCTTCTGGTACTCGACGATGGCTTTTTCATACCACTTTTCCCGGTAGTAAATCTCCCCGATCCAGAACTGGGCATTGTCGGCATTTTGGGAATTCGGAAAGCGCTTGGTAAACTCCTGAAAGCCTTCCCGGGCCTTTTCGAGTTCACCGGTGTCGAAGGCCTGTTTGGCCTGATCGTAGAGTTCCTG
>JAQAZR010000427.1:0-11673 GCA_032127235.1 Deltaproteobacteria bacterium | reverse complement strand
GCCGGCCGCCTCCAGAACAATCGCCACATTATCATAAACGGTTTTGGTCGGAATGAGTTTGTAGTCCTGAAAAACGATGCCGAAGTTGCGCCTCAGGAAGGGAACTTTCCGGCGGGGGATGCGTGAAAGATTCATCCCGTTGACAAGAATCTGTCCGTCTGAAACCGGCTCCCCCAAATACAGAAGTTTGAGTAACGTTGTTTTTCCGGCCCCACTCGGACCGTTTATGAAAACGAGTTCATTTTTGTAAATGTCAAGGGTGATATCGACGACGGCGGTTCTGGTACCATAGTGCCGGTAAACGTGAAACAGACGGATTATGGCGGTTTTTTCAGCATGGTTTCTCATTCCAGCAATTCCAGGTTGACCGCTCTCTGTAAAAAGGCCTTGGCGATTTTAAAGTTGTAGAGCGCGCTGAAGTAATTGACCTGCGTGCTGGTCAGCAGGTTCTGGGCCACCAGGGTGTCGACCGAAGTGGCGACCTGCTCTTTGTAGCGTTCATTGGTGATACGCAGGTTTTCCTTGGCCTGCTCGACAGCTTTTTCAACGGCCTGGATGTTCTTTTCAGCTTCCCGGGCCTGAAGATACGACACCTCCACCTCCAAACGGGCCTGATCGATGGTCTTATCGCGCGCGATTTTGGTCTGTGAAAGACGCCGGCGGCTCTCACTGGTTTTATACTTGGTGCGCCCCCATTCCCAGAAGTCCCAGGAAGCGATGCCCGTAAGCGACCACCCGTCGGGGTTCGAGAACTTTTCGCTGTCGTTGAGGGCCCAGTCGGTTGCCGACCTGAAATATGCCCCTTCGAATGAAACCGTTGGATAATAACCCTTGCGCGCGATGTCCACTTCCTTTTCGGAAATCTGCACGTTCAGTCCGGCGATTTTAATGTCCAAGCGGTCCCGGACCGCCAGATCGAGGTAGTGGTTTAGTTCGTGTTCGAGGGGCGTGAAGGTCTGGATATCGACAAGGTTTACCGGAGCGTTGACCGGACGACGCAGGATAAGGTTGAATTGCGACTGGGCGGTTTCCAGATTATTTTGAGCCGTGATCAGGGCCTGGCGTGCATTCGCCAGCTGAACCTGCACCTGCAGCAGATCGTTCAGCGGGGTCATGCCGACATCATAAAAATTGCGGGCCACTTCCTCCTGCGCTTCTAGCACCGTAACTGTGTTGCGGGCGACATCCAGCAGTTTTTCGTCTTTCAGCACGTTGAAATAGGCCTGTTTGATCTGAAAAATCACCTCGAGGCGGGTAAACTGCCGGTTCATTTGGGCTACGTTCACTCCGAGTTCGGCGATTTTATACTGATTGACCAGAGCAAACCCCTGAAACAGCGGCTGCGTGAACCCGGTTGTCAGTGAAAATGTGTTGCCCACGCTCGGAGTGGCGCCGGCAGCAAATCCGCCCACCCCGCTGTCGTTGCGTACGCCTTGATACCTGACATTGAAGGTGGGCAGCAGGTTGGTCTTTTGGACTTTCCTGTTGGCGCGGGCGGCTTCGATCTCCTGGCCGGTGCTCATCAGGTCGAGATTGGCGGCAAGGGCCATCTCGACCGCCTCCCGCAGGGCCATGGGGGGAGCCGTTTCCTGGGCGCCGATGCTGTACGGGGCCATAAAAAAACATCCCAAAATGAAAAATATTCGCAGCCAAAGGCCATGCCGATTTGCCGGCGGATCGTTCGGGGCGGAAGCATGTCTTCGCACGGGCCGTCTCCAGTGGATAGAGTTTGACCGGTTTAAAATTAGCTGATATACACGGGAACGAGTCCAGGGAGTGCTGTTTCCAGTTTTCCTTGCTCGAAGCCTCCACTGAATCCCATATATCCGGCTTCTTCCAAAATCGGTGGAGGCTTTTATATATCCAATTCGCCTTTTGAAATCAACTTTAACTTAGATGCTTATGCCATTCTATCCGCCGGTGCAACCCGCATCTGCCGGTCGGTGGCGGAGGAACCGGGCCGATGAAACAAGAACTCATCGAATTGCTCTGCAGGAAATCCTTCCAATACAGTGAAGAGCCGATTTTTAAACTGGTGTCCGGACAGTCGAGTCGATATTACATCAACTGCAAACCGACGACCCTGAGTGCGCGTGGCATGTATCTGGCGGGACATCTGGTGTTCGATTCTATAAAGGACCTCGCTGTCAACGGTGTCGGTGGGCTGACATTCGGTGCCGATCCGATTGCAGTGGCTACGGCGTTTGCTTCCGAACTAAACGGAAAGCCGATCAATGCCTTCTCTATTAGAAAGACCCGCAAGGATCACGGCATCATTCGTTGGGTCGAAGGCGATGTCAGACCGTCGGACCGGGTGGTGATCATCGATGATGTGGCCACCACCGGCGGATCGACGGTGACGGCCATCGAACGGGCCCGTTCCGAGGGCCTGACGGTCGTCAAGGCGGTCATTCTCGTGGATCGTCAAGAGGGGGGGCTCGACAACATCCGTCAGCACGTCGAACGGGTCTCGGCGATTATAACGCGAGACGAGCTGCTGTCGTGTCACCGTCGATTAAACGGTGGGAAGGGGGATCGTGGTTCAGAAAAAATTTAAGCGGGGATATAGGTGGCGCAAGCGTTGTCGGACTCCCAGGCGGTGACCCGGCTTACGCAGACAGGCCGATTTATGAGAGCCGATTGCAATTCGGTGGCAATGTAATAGGCGATATTTTCGGACGACGGTGCGAATTTTTCGTTAAACGGACCGATTTCGTTTAAAAATTTGTGGTCGAGATGCGACATGATACCCGCAACCTCTTTTTTGACCTCACCAAAGTCCATCAGTATGCCGGCCGGGTTCAGTTTTTCGCCTTTCAGGCAGACCTCGATCTTCCAGTTGTGCCCATGGAGGTTTTCGCACTTCTCCGCAACCATTTTTAACTGATGGGCAGCCGCGAAATGGGTAACGATCTTCAATTCGAACATGGTCGGAACCTGCCTTTGCGTTGACCGCCGGCACCGCTTTGAATGCCGAGATGTTCAGACCGCGTTAAGACGGTCTCCCTTTAAAATACTCTTAATCTTCGAAGACAGCTTACCGGTTTCCACCTTTGCGAATTCTCTCAGAAGTTCTTCCTGTTTTTTGTTCAGATGGGTCGGGGTGCGAATCGAGAATTGAACGATCTGGCTGCCGCGACTGCCGTTTCTCAAGGAAGGAATACCCTCGCCGTGTAGGCGCAAGATATCGCCGTATTGCGTGCCCTTCTTGATTTCGATCATTTTCTTACCATTTAGGGTCGGGACCTCTATGCTGTCGCCTATCGCAGCCTGAACGAACGATATGGGTATACGGCATATGACATCGGTGTCATGCCGTTCGAAGAACTCATGGGGTTCGACATGGATAAAAACGTAAAGGTCTCCCGGAGGGCCTCCGTTGGGGCCGGCGGCCCCCTCGCTGGTCAGTCGCAACCGGGAGCCCGTGTCGACACCGGCTGGTATTTTAACGGCAACCTTTTTGCGCGTCTGCACCTGACCCAAACCCTTGCAATCGGGACAAGGGCTGCTGATGGTCTGGCCTGAACCCCGGCAGACATGACACGTGGTACGGACTGTGAAAAAACCCTGGGAGCGGGAGACCTGGCCGGTTCCTCGGCACTGGCTGCAGGTTTCCGGTGTAGTGCCAGGCGCGCTGCCGCTGCCGTGGCAGCTTTGGCAGGCTTCTGATTTTTCTACCTCGATTCCGGTTTCGGTCCCGAACGCAGCCTCCATAAAGCTGAGCTTCATGTCGTATCGTAAGTCTGCTCCACGCTGCGTGCGGCTTCTGGATCGCCGGCTGCCGCCGATGCCGAAAAAGTCTTCAAAAATATCTCCGAAGCTCGAAAAAATATCTTCAAACCCACCAAAACCCGAAAAGCCGGTTCCTTCAAGGCCGGCATGGCCGAATTGATCGTATATCGACCGCTTCTGCGGGTCGTGCAGAACTTCGTAAGCCTCGGCGGCCGCCTTGAACTTCTCCTCAGCGTCTTTTTTGCCTGGATTTCTGTCCGGATGATATTTCAAGGCGAGTTTACGATATGCGGCCTTGATCTCTGTTTCGTTGGCACGCCGATTTAATCCGAGCACTTCGTAGTAATCACGTTTTTCTGCCATAATTTCTCGATTTCCAAACAGGACGACGGTATCATCCGATGAATTTTGACGATCTTGATATGTTCTTAAACATTAATTCTGATAGAGTGGTTGTCAATCAATTCGACGCCCTTCTCCCATGGATTTGGCCTCGTTTTCTCGATTCGACTATTTATGGGCACTCTTTAATTCAGCCGGCAGGCCGGACGGTATTCAGTCCACTTGTCCGGGTGCGACGCTGGTCGGCGGCTCTTGACGGTGCCGAGTGGCATAGGCAAACGCAACGATGCCGAAAAGCATCAGCGCGGTGCCCAGAGGGAACGCTGCCCGCAGTCGAAACAGATCCATCATCACCCCTGCTAGCATCGAACCGGCCAGCATTCCCATGCTATGGGCCACCGTCAGGAGCGCCATTACGGACCCCATGGCCTCGGTTTTGTCGCCAACGAGAACCGCGGTCGCCATGAGCGCCGGCATGCAGATTCCCCCTCCGACACCGAACATGACGCTGGCCAGAACCATTTCCGAGACGTGATCAGCCCAGAAGTAAGACAAAATGGCACCGCTGACCAGTGCGCCTCCGAAGATGACCATCGACTTCTTGTTGAGGCGGTCGGCCACATACCCCATCGGCAATTGGATGATGCCGCTGACGAAAATCCCCAGCATCACCAGAAAACCTATGGTGGTGCTGGACAACGCCAGCTCGGCATCCGCCAGAACCGGCAAGAAGCCCCAGATGATACCGATGCAGGCGGTGTAGGCAAATCGAAAAAAAAAGAGCCCGACGATCTCGCGGTTCCGCGCCAGTTGCTTCCACCCGGCCGGCTGTTTTCCCCGTCTAACCACTCTTTCGGAACGAACCGGCGGCAAAAAGACGAGGCTTAACAAAAAACCGATGAAAGACAGTCCTCCCATTCCCCAAAAAGCCGCATCGAGACTGAACCGATCATTTATCAGACCCCCCAGAACCGGGCCGAGACTCAAGCCGAAAAAGAGCGACATGTTGAAAAGGCCCATCGTAAAGCCCTCGCGCCCGGCTGGGGTGATATCACCGACATAGGCCTGGATTACCGGCATCAACATTGCCGAGGCGACGCCTTGGACGAGCCGTATCAGGATGAGGGAGCCGATGGTGTCGGACATCAGAAAGGCGATGGAGACGACGGTGTAGGCCAGCAAACCGTTAACAATCAAAAGTTTGCGGCCTTTCCTGTCTGATAGTTGGCCGAAATAGGGTAAAAAGAAAATCCGGGACAGGGAAAAAGCACCGAAGATCAGCCCGATGTAAAGGCCGCCGGCGCCCAGGTTGCGGGCGTAAACCGGGAGAAGCGGGACCACAATGCCGACACCGGTGATGGTGGAAAAAATCGAAAAAAAGAGGGTGATGAAGATCAGTTTGTCCCGTCTCGGCATGCCATTCCCCGCAGTGACGCTGCTGTCACAGCACCGCACCACTGTCGCAACAGATTCCTTTTGACGCTCAAATATTAAGCAACAGATAGCTGTACTCATTGAGCCGGGATCGCAGCAATCGGGCGTCACCAACCAGATCGTCCAATTCTCTCCAGAACTGCCGGCCATGATTTTTTATACGGGTATGCAGAAGTTCGTGAAGGATGACGTAGGTCATGAGCTGCTGCGGCAGATGAATCAAATTGATGTTCAAACTGATGTTATTATTGACAGAACAACTTCCCCAACGCGTTTCCTGTTTGCGGACCGACACATCGCCGACCTTGAACCCATGACGCACCGCCAGAGTCTCGAGTTTTTGCACCAGAAATTTTCGGGCTTCTCCGGCATCGGTCTCTTCGATTACGCTGGCCGCGTGCAGCCGTTTTCTTTCCAACTGCCTGGCCTCTTCCAGGTGTTTGACGATCCAGTCTGTCTTGGAAACCACAAATTGTTCGACCTGTTTGAGGGACACCCCGCGCGGGATCGTCACGTCGACCCCGCTGAACGGTTTTACCGTGAGATTCATGTTGCGGGCTCTGCGGCTGCGTTTCAGGCGGATCAATCCGATGCCGTCAACTTCAACGATATCCTTATTACCGGTGCGCTTTGTTTTCATGCGGAATTGTTCCGGCGGATCTTTCTTGATCCGTTCCGCCGTAAATAATGAGCATCAATGCTTGGCGGCTGGTTTTTTGTTCGATGCGGCACCGGGGTAAGGTGCCGACCGCCGGCAGACGCCGTTCGTGACAGAAACGTCATGGGCGCCTCTTCGCCCCCCAAAAAAAAACCCGGTTGCCGTGTCAGCAACAGGGTTCGAAAAAGCGCTTTAGCAATTTTTTAAAACTTGAGGGAATGCAAGCTGCTGATCAAATTAAACCCTCCCCAGCTATGCTCCCCGGCAGGGGATAGAACAACGGCGTGTAACCTTGAAGCACATCATATCAGCTCCACCCTGCTTGTCAATAGCTATTTGGCCGAATCGATAGCTATCTGAAATTAAACAATTTATTCCGACAAACATACACATGGCAAAGTAATACGTTATATTACACTTAATGGCTGTATTCGGGTGGATGGTGCGGGCTTTTCTTAAAAGCGGGATCGTAAACCGTACGACCCCAGTGGGTCGAAAAGAAGTCTTCGACAGCAATGTCTTCCTGTTTTACGAAGCCGGGCTTCAAGCTGCCGCGACTGAACAGTTCCAGAATTGCCACCAGGCCGGCCGCGGTCGACAACTGAATCGCTGAAAGCGAAGTCCCGTCGATCAGCCGGCCGTATATCTTCTTGACGAAATTTCGCTGCATGACAGGACCCGCATCACTGCCGACCACGTTGACGTACATGATGACGACGTCCTGCTCTGTCAAAGGCACTTCCTGATCGAAAATCTGGGTCAAAACATGCCGGTTTCGGCCGAGGTTCAGATCGTGCAAGAGAAACCGCATCAAATCCCGATGTCCGGGGTAGCGGATGGTCTTATAGTTCAGATCGCTGACGCAGCCTTCAAACGTCTCGCACATGGTTGCAACTCCGCCGGAAGTGTTGAAGGCCTCATATTCCGTACCGTCAATGGTCAGCCGCTCGAGTCCCTCCAGCGGCAAGGCATTGATGCGGCGTCCATTGTACAATGCTTCCGCCAGCTGGCAGTACTCGTTGATCAGACCGGCCGTGCTCCAACTCAGGTAATATTTCATTGAATTGCTGGCGTAGAGCGGCAAAGCCCCGACACGCAGCTCCAGGCTTCGAACGGTTTTAAACCTGCGGGCATAGCTGCTGCCGATGATGTTGATGGCACCCGGGGCCAGTCCGCACTGAGGCACAAACGGGACGGCGGTATTCTGCGCCAAAGCGCGGATAAATGTGGTGGTTTCCACATCTTCGGTCAGGTCAAAGTAGGCCACCCTCTCCCGGGCGCATGTTTCGGCAATGATTCGGTTCAGATAAAAGGGAGCCGCACTGACGACGGCATCACGGCCGGAGATGAGCTTTCCAAGTGCAATCGGGTCCTTGATATCGAGCCGAGTGTAGGCCCTTGGTACAAAGGAACCGAAATCCGGCTGTTCGACGATATCGCCGATCCGGATGTCCGAGCAAAAGTCACTCTTGTGCAACATAAGGGCAATCGTCGTCCCGACTTTTCCGGCACCCAGAATCGTTATTTTCATGATCGAATACGCCTATTCAATGGCTTTTTTGTGAACAGCATTTTCAAACGATACCCGTGGGGGTGGAATGAGCCCGCTTCGCAGGCAGGATTTACAACCGGATACCAACTATCGCTTTCAGCGCACCTCATTTTATATGCCCGGAGCGTGCACTCTGTCAACACGGCGATCAGGTTTCAGCATCTGGAATGCCCGCTGGGAAAACCAGTGATCACGGTTTCCCGCAGCAGCCCAGTCAATACCGGTTTCCGGTTGGCGGTGAGGCGAGAATTGCCGACCGCTGAGAATAACTTTTCCCATAAATTCTGAAGGTGATGCCCTATTTGAAGTCAACAGTCAGCCTGATTGTTAGCGGAGAACCCATTAAACCGAAGGCCAAACCACAAATCCGCGAGATGATGAAGACCTGCCCGGCCCCGCCGTCATCGAAACCGACGGCATAAAAAAGGCGGGTCACAGGGGATATGACCCGCCCACAATGAAAGGAGGTTGTTGTGCCAGGTCCATCAACCTGACAACTGTTGGTATCCTTACATACCACGATGTGGCATGTCAAGTCTTTTTTTTGCCTCCGCCATGGGCCGATCGATAACAATACCGTCCGCATACGTTAAAAAGAAACGGCTGGTCCGGCGCCACATACCGGGCACCGAATGAGAGATTGACAAGGGGCGTAAATTCACCTACCAAGTGAACCGGTGTCCCCGTCAAACGGATTTGATTGCGCAGTTGATCGGAGCCGGTTGCAGTTAGCCGCATCCAGGGTTGAACCCTTCGGAGGGGGAACGGCTATTTCCGGATCGACACTTGATGCAGGATAAAGTGAATCGAGGTCCCCGACAGAATCATGAATGAATTGTCTTTTATTGCCATGATGGACAATGGCGGCCGACGACTGTGGAGCGACAGGCGCAAGAAGCCGGTGCCCATCACCATCTCGGAAAGAAGGTCCGGCAGGGATCGCCGGACAGGTATCGACCGTCGTGGATTCCAGTCCGTCGAGGTCGGAAAGGATAAAGAACGCCGTCGGAAATTTACCCGCCTGCCCAACAACTTCGAGAAATAAGTCTGAAGCTGATCGACTTCATGAGCGCAGCTTTTTCAGGGTTTCTTCCACGAGATTTCTGATTTCCCGCAGACGGCTTTCCGTCATGGCCTCGAACCGCAGCACCAGGGCCGGCTGGGTGTTTGACGCCCGCAGCAGTCCCCAACCATCGTCGAAGACAACCCTGGCACCATCGATATCGATCACCTTGTAATGCTGGCGGAAATAATTAGTCACTTTTTCAACGAGGCCGAATTTGATCTCGTCCGGGCAATCGACGCGAATTTCCGGGGTGGTGAATGTCGGCGGTACATCGGCCAACAGCTCGGAGATCCTGCGACCGGTGGTGGAAAGGATCTCCAGCAGGCGACAGGCGGCATAGGTGGCGTCGTCGAAGCCGAAATAGCGGTCGCCGAAAAACATGTGCCCGCTCATTTCCCCAGCCAGCTCGGCTTTTTCCGCTTTCATCTTCTTCTTGATCAGTGAGTGACCGGTGCGCCACATGATGGCCCGGCCGCCATTCTTCTCGATATCGTCGTACAGGGTCTTGGAACATTTCACTTCCGAGATGAAAGTAGCCCCCGGTTTTCGAGAAAGAATCTCCCTGGCAAAAATGATCATCAATTTGTCGCCGTAGATGATGCGGCCCCTCTCATCCACGACGCCAAGGCGGTCTCCGTCGCCGTCGAAACCGATGCCGAGATCCAAACCTTCTTTCTGAACCAGCGTGATGAGATCCTGCATGTTTTCGGCGACGGTGGGGTCGGCCTCGTGGTTGGGGAAATTACCGTCCATCTCGCAATAGATATCGTGTACCTCGCATCCGAGTCGCTTCATGATCGGCAACGCGACGACGCCGGCGGTTCCGTTGCCGGCATCGACGCCGACCCGCAAAGGGCGCGGCAGGCTGATGTTGTTCACCACATAATCGATATACGTCGGGATTACGGCGGCGGAAGACAGCCGTCCCCGTCCCTCGGTGAAATTTTCGTGTTCGATGAGGGCAAGGATGGCCTTGATGTCTTCGCCGTGGATCGACTCGAGGCCGAGGCAGAGTTTAAAGCCGTTGTACTCGGGGGGGTTGTGGCTGGCGGTGATCATGACACCGCCGTCCTTTTTCAGCTGCTGGATCGAAAAGTAAAAAACCGGCGTCGGGCACACACCGATATCGGTTACGTCACAGCCGGTCGCCAGGAGTCCCTCGATCAATTTTTGCGAATAGGTCTCGGAGGTCAGGCGGCAGTCGCGTCCCACGGTGATACTGCGGGCGTCGTGCCGGCGCAGAAAGGTTCCCACACCACGGCCGATCAAGGCCGCGTCCTCAGCCGTCATGTCCTTGCCGGTGATGCCCCGGATGTCGTACTCCCGGAACATTTGTGGATTCATCAATCGCTCTCTTTTTTGGTCAGCAATTCAAGGTGAAAATAAGATCCCTGCATATTACGCCGGATAACCGAATTATAAACGTTCATCGAGAACCGCTGCTCTTTTGTTTCAGCCTTTGACCACGGCAATCGGCCGCAACTTGGCCACTTTTCGTGATATGCCGGCCCCGTGAACGACCGCCACGACTTCGGAAACGTCCTTGTAGGCCTCGGGCATCTCTTCCGCGAGCGTGCCCCGACCGGTCCAGCGGACCAGGATACCCTTGTCTTCCAGCTCACGGTTTATCGACCGGCCTTGGCTGGCCTTCTTGGCGGCCTTACGGCTCAGCAGCCGGCCGGCCCCGTGGCAGGTGGAGCCGAACGTATCCGCCAGGGCCTTTTCGGTTCCCACCAGCACATAGGAAGCCGTTCCCATGTCGCCGGGAATAATCACCGGCTGTCCGACCATGCGGTAGCCTTCATTCAGAGCGGGGTGGCCGGGCGGGAAGGAGCGCGTAGCGCCTTTGCGATGAACGCAGACGGTGCGTTTTTTGCCGTCTATGACATGCTCCTCTTTTTTAGCGATGTTATGACAGACATCGTACACCAACCGCATGCGCAGGTCACGCGGTCCCAGACCGAAGACCCGCTGGAAGACCTCGCGCGATCGGTGCAGCAGAATTTGCCGGTTGGCCCAGGCGTAGTTGGCGGCGCAGGCCATGGCCCTCAGATAGCGTGAGCCCATTTCCGACTGAATCATGGCGCAGGCCAGCTGCCGGTCCGGCAGCTGGAGGCCGAGGTGTTGAACATGCTTGGTCATCGCGGCCAGAAAATCGTCGCAGACCTGGTAGCCGAAGCCGCGCGATCCGCAGTGGAGCATGAGCGTCACCTGCCCCTGGAACAGACCGAAGGCCCTGGCCACACGGGGATCGAAGATTTCTTCGACCAGGCCGACTTCGAGAAAATGGTTGCCGGCCCCCAGAGTGCCCAGCTGCCTTTGGCCGCGTTCCAGGGCACGCGCGCTCACCAGCTCCGGATCGGCGTCGGGCAGACAGCCGCCGTCTTCGGTGTGCTCGAGGTCGCCATCCTCGCCGAAACCCTGCCGCAGCGCCCACCGGCTGCCGTCCCGGAGCACCTTCTTTTCTTCCGGGACCGAGAGCTTCAGGGAGCCCTGCGACCCAACGCCGGATGGAATATTCTGGAAGAGCGCGTTCACCAGGGATTCAAGCTTGGGCCGAACGTCCTTTTCGACCAGGTCGGTTGCGGCCAGTCGAACGCCGCAATTGATGTCATATCCCACACCGCCGGGAGAAACGACGCCGGTCTGCCAGTCGAAGGCGGCAACGCCGCCGATGGGAAATCCATAACCCCAGTGCATGTCCGGCATGGCCAGGGACGCTTTGAGAATGCCGGGCAGGGTGGCGACATTGGCCACCTGTTTGAGCGGTTCCTTTTGATCGGAACCCTTCAGCATGTCGGCGGAGGCGTAAACGATTCCGGGCACCCGCATGGAGCCGGTCATCGGAATTTCCCAGCGATAGGAATCGATCTGTCGGAGTTGCATGGC
>JAQAZR010000426.1:0-4309 GCA_032127235.1 Deltaproteobacteria bacterium | reverse complement strand
GCATGAATATCTGGATATTCCGAGTTTTAGCAACGCGGACGGACGGGATGCATCGGCGTCCAAAATGAGAAGTTATTTTTGAGTGAGCCCTAAGCATGGACTATGAGCTTGTTTCAAGCTTTCGTCAAGTCCGGTAGCAGCGACCCGGCGGTTCCCGGTGAGCCTGTGCATGCAGCCGGCGGACAGGGTCAGCATATGAATCCGAGCCGAATACCGCAGATGATGTTGCGGACCTCAGACGTGATCTTTACCCGGTCCTATTTGGCAATTTCTTCCAGCCGCTTCTGGGCCACCAGACGAACATCCGGGTCGGGGTCTTTCAAAGCGATATCGGCCAGCATGGATTCGGCGTTGAGCTTGGCCACGGCTTCCATGCGCACCTCCTTGACCGTTATGCCGGACCTTTTCAGGCGACCCTTGAAAAACAGTAAAGCGAACACGGCGCCGGCAACGGCGAAGGCGATCGAAAGGGCGGCCAGAACAGGCCGACCAGCTGGTTCAAGCGTAATCAGCGCGTTTTCAGTGACGACCATCGAAAGGAAGAAAAGTCCGACGACCACGACGTAACCGGCCACAATCAGCGGAAAGTAACTTTTGAGTATCATCTGGCATCCTCCCGTTCGGTTGTTTTTGCAGTATCGATCCTTGCTGTAGTAAATAGTAATTGAAATGTTTGATTTGGAGCACCTAAATCATTGACAGTTCTGTAGACCAGATGGGTGAAGTCTATTATACTCCAGGCTCGCAATCACACTGCTGATCCTTAACAGGAGGAGGCGAGAAAGTCAAGGCAGGTCCGGCACGGGATCGAGATCGGAAAAAAAGTAAAACAAGTTTTCGTTTGCGTGTTTCCGAGCGCGATGGTATGCGGTCTGGGAGGCGCCGAGGGAACTTGATAAAGTTTGACCTAAATTAAGCGAATGTCGAGGTTGCCGCGCCGATGAAATGGGCTTCGCCCCAGAGCAATTGACCTTGGGTTGCTAAGGGTGAAATTTTAAGTTCGAGATGATTTCAGGAAGAACCAATGCGAGAGGAGAAGCGTATGAACCTGTTATTCGAGCGCATGCTGCGGGCGGCCAAGCTGGACGCCGCTCTTTACGAGGAAGTGGAAGCCGACCGAACGACGATCGGCCAGGCCATGACGGTGGTCGTGATTTCCAGCGTGGCGGCGGGCATCGGCAATATCGGGAAAATGGGTTTCGGTGGCATTCTGACCGGCACTCTCGGTGCACTGTTGGGGTGGTACGTCTGGGCCCTCTTGACCTATTATATCGGGACCCGCTGGCTGCCTGAACCTCAAACGCGTGCCGACGTCGGTGAACTGCTGCGAACCACAGGCTTCTCCAGTTCGCCGGGAGTGATCCGCATCCTCGGCATCTTGCCGGGGATCGGCGGACTGATTTTTTTTGTTGCCGGCATCTGGCAGTTGGTTGCCATGGTCATTGCGGTCAGACAGGCTCTCGACTACAGTTCGAATGCACGTGCGATCGGTGTTTGCCTCATCGGATGGGTCATTCAGGGAGCCGTGTTGTTTCTGGCGTTGTGGCTTTCGGGGGCCGTGCGGACGCCGGCCGGGTAACCGGCGGGGGTTTAGAAAAAACAAATTGGCAATTTTAGCGATGAGACGCCCGGCCGACAAGGCGCGAAAACGAAGGGATATCCGGTTTGTAATTTTGACCATGCAATATCAAGGCGTTGAAACCCGCCACCGCCCTGAAAAAATTTCTTCAGGGCTTTCCCAGACCAATTCGTGCAACGACGACAGGCTGGTCGGATCGATCAGGATCTCCTTTTTTTCCCGGTCGCTCAGTCCGTCCGGCCCTTCGGCCACGGCCCTCTGGACGAGCTGACGGCGGCGTGCGGCAATCTGAGGCGCGACGCGCCGTTGCTGACGTTGAATCGCAAGATGCAGACGGTTGATCTTGGGGTCGACGACCGCCCTTAGAAATCCCTCGCTTTTGTCGATTCCGAGCGAAAGTCCCGCTGTATCAATTTTGGACATATAGGCCCTCATCGACTGCAATTCCGGCGGCGGTTTGATTTCTTCGGGAATGAGAAACAGTCCGTATTTTCGAAACATTCGTCCGATATCGGCCCTTCCTGACCACACCGAGAGCGGTGCCGACAGAACCAGGGGAATCAGGATCGGTGTGAGCCACCAGAAGAAGGACCGGTTGATGGTGTAAACGATGAAACCCCAGACGAGGGCCAACAGCATTCCGCCGTAATGAAATCGAAAAGCCTCGCGCCATGTGGTTCCGCGGTCCTCACGCGGCTGGGCGTGCCAGCCGACTTTTTGACCCATCAGGATCATAAACACGAACTTGCTGTGGAACAACATCCGAATCGGTGCGAAAAAAGTGGAGAAGACCACTTCGGCGCCGATGCTCAGAGAAAACCTTATGAGTCCACCATAGAGTTTGGCCTGGCGCTGCTTGAACAGGATGAAAAAAAAGCTCAGCAGTTTTGGCAGAAAAAGGATGAAGCCTGTCGAAGCCAAAAGCGTCAGCGCCCAGCCGGGATTCCAAACCGGCCAGTGGGGGAAGAGGGTCCGGTGGGCCGGAAAATATTTAGGCTCGAGGATCGCCTGGGCCAGCGCTTCGATGGTGCTGAGATTCAGGAAAAAAAACCACAGGATGGCCGATATATAAGACATGGCGCCGTTGAGAAAAAGCGCGCGGTGGGCCGGAAATATGCCGCGCGTCAACAGCAGCCGCATATGCTGCATATTGCCTTGGCACCAGCGCCGATCGCGTGTCAGACCATCGAGAAGGGTAGGGGGCGCCTCCTCGTAGCTGCCGCCCAGGTCATACGCCAGCCAGACTTCCCATCCGGCCCGGCGCATGAGAGCGGCCTCGACAAAGTCGTGGCTGAGGATGTGGCCTCCCAAGGGCGGTTTGCCGGGCAGCTGCGGCAGGGCACAGTGTTGCATGAAGGGTTCGATCCGGATGATGGCATTGTGCCCCCAGTACTGGGCGTCACCCAGCTGCCAGTAGGACAGTCCGGCGGCGAACATCGGCCCGTAGGCGTGATTGGCGAATTGCTGCACGCGGGCGATAAGGGTGTCGCGACCGACCGCGACCGGGGCTGTCTGAAGGATGCCGACATCCGGATTTTGTTCCATGAGTCGGACGAGACGAACCAGGGTGCCGCCGTTCATGATGCTGTCTGCGTCCAAGACGACCATGTAGCGGTAACTGCGTCCCCAACGGCGGCAAAAATCGGCGATATTACCGCTCTTGCGCTTGATGTTCGGCCGTCGGTGGCGGTAATAAATGCGGCCGAAGCCGTCGACTTGTTTACAAAGTTCCGCCCAGGCGGCCTCCTCTTCCACCCACCGGTCTGGATTCGTGGAATCACTGAGCATGAAAAAGTCGAAGGAGGCCATTTGACCGGTCGATGCGAGCGACTCATATGTCGCCTGCAGGCCGGCAATGACACGGTTCACCGATTCATTGTAAACCGGCAGCAGAATTGCCGTACGGGCGTCCTTTTCGATCCTGTGAGCGTTGGTGGAAGAAGGCCAATTGATCGTAAACCGGTTATACCGTCGCATCAGAATCAGAAAACCGATGAACGACGTCCAGAACCCGATCGATATCCACGCAAAAAGCATGGCGAAAAAAATGATGAGGGCAATTTCGAGCCCGGTGCGGCCCATGTGCGGCAAAACGTTGGCCATGTACCCGCTGGCGACCGCGGTGGTGCTCACAATGAGGACCATCAGCAGCATGCGTCGCCTCACGGCTTCTTTTTCCCAGAATTTTTTAATCGGTTTACGGCTCATCCCTGACCTCCGGCGGATGACCGCTGGCAACCGTTCTCTGCGGCACCGTCGATCTTCTTTTCGAAACCGTTCGATCGGGTTCCGTTCTGCGCCCGAAGAGCCTTCCAAGGAATGAGCGAACCGGCTTTCGATCGATAAACTCCGGCAGCATGTGCCCCCTTTTAAGTGGCGGTGTCACCGGGAGGCCTCCGGAGAGTGCGGCGGTTTCAGGGAGAAATCCTGCGATTTCATTCATGGGAACAGTCGACTCGGATGTGCAGAAAATCTTGTGACGGTCCCAAAAAGCCCGGGTTTGAGGATAGAGGTTTCGCTCGGTCAGCACCTCTTGCAAGGACAGCATGGCGGCTTGCGTCGGATAAAATTCAGTCGATATTTCGCTCATTTTAACCGCGCGGCGGAGCACATCGATGGCAATCGAAAGGCCCAATATGGGCGGCATGTTGAGCGACCGCAAATAAAGCAGCACCCGGTCGCGGGCATTTTGCCAATTGGTGCACTCGTCTATCCCACCAGAATAGACCT
>JAQAZR010000425.1:0-11115 GCA_032127235.1 Deltaproteobacteria bacterium | reverse complement strand
ACTTTGTAAACCGGGCTCGAGTCCGAAGATCCCTTTGTCGCAAAGATGCTCCGCCAGTTGGTTCGTCGTGAGCGTCGTGCCGAAACTTCTCAGATCCACGCCAAACAACCGGGTTCGAATGGCATCCAGGTGGTAGGGGGTGCCCATCAGCCGCCTTTCCAATTGTGCCGCATGGCCGATGGCATTGTTATTTTTTCCAAAACGGATGCCGACGATGCGGCCGCTTTCCACCGCGATCATCGTTTCCAGATAACCGGCAGGCGTCCAACTGCTGCGGCGAATGCGAAAAGCCGGGGCCCTGCCGAAGTTCCATTCCCAGGACCGGTACTTTTCCCTGGAAAGGCGGCAAACCGAATTCCATTCTCGGTCAGTAAGAGGGATTTTTTGCAGGCCCCCTTCCCGCGCGGCGATGCACTCGACCAGCTGTTGCTGAAACACATCCATGTTGGTGCCGGGAAGCAGATGATCTGAAATGTTGGTGACATCACTCGAAACCGATTGGCGTGCCCGTGAAATGACGTCGCCTTTGTTCACTTGCAGAGCCCGGCGCAGCCAGACGAGATCGCTTTTCAACAGCAGGGTGCCGTGCAGGATGATCCGCTTGGTGTTTGAAAATTGCGCATTGCCCGATATTTTTTTGCCGGCGACAAACAGGTCGTTCTTGTGATTGAATTCGGCAGCCACGCCCAATTTTAACAGCGCCGAGCGGACCGGTTCGAGGATATGGCTGATGTCTTTCAGGCTTCGCCGGTCGTGGTGCCGGATGAAGCTGAAGTTCAGGTTTCCGCAGTCGTGATAGACCGCTCCTCCGCCCGATATGCGACGCAGCACGTGCAGGCCGTGTCGGACCGCAAAGGGCAGATTAACTTCTTCAAGGATGTTCTGGTGGCGGCCGACGATAACGGCCGGCTGGTTTACGTACATCATAAAATATGTTCGGTCCGGGTCGAGGTGGCGCAGAGCGCACTCTTCTATGGCCAGGTTGACGTGAGGATCGGACGTATTGTTGTTATCAATCTGAAAAATCATCACGCGCCATCATCTGTTAAAATAATCGGTTCAGAACGGTTTGAGACTAAGGGCCAAAGGGCGGAGCGATTCGAACGCTATCCGTGCTTTCCGTTTGCATACGGTTAGGTGCCGTGCCACTTAATTTCTCGGCAAATGGGCGTTGTGAAACCTGAGTCTTGATCCTTTTATGCGGCGCGGTTATCTTTAACCAGTGCATTCTTCACACACGGCAGGCAGTCGCGATTGTAAATCTCGGCGGAAACGCAAACCGCTTGATTTCAGCCTACGTCCAAAGATTGTGAAAGTCAAAAGATCCGTCAATGATGTATCTGATCGGCAATCCGACGCATGACACCATTTCGATAAACAAGAAGACTGTGCAGGCCCTGGGCGGCACCGTCTGGTATGCGGCGCTTTTTCTGGCAGGTTTAGGCCGCCGGGTGGCGGTTGTCGGCACAGGCGACGAGAAAATAAAACGCCGGCTTGCCCGACGCGGTGTGGATGTCCGGCATTTTTCCGATGCCGGACCGGTGACGGTGTTCGAGAATACGTATTCGGCCGGTATTCGAAAACAGAGAGCCTGGGCTGGCGGTGACATTCATCCTGCCGATGTTCCTCAAGCCGCATTCGATGCGATGAGTTTGCTGGTAGGCCCGGTTTTGCAGGAAGTCGATCCGGCCATCATGCGCACACCCCGCTCAGGATGCCTGATGCTGGATGCCCAGGGATTTCTCCGGCAGCTTTCCACTGCCGGAGACGTCATTCTTCGGATGACGCCCGAAGCCGAAACGGCGCTCAGGCATTGTGATGTCCTGAAGGTCGACGCACTGGAGGCGGCCGTCATCACGTCGACCGGTGACATCGAAACCGCCGGGCGCCTACTCTATCAGATGGGACCGAAGATCGTCATCATTACCCGGGGAAGAGACGGCGCCTGTATTTATGACGGAGCCCGCTTTACGCAGGTCACCGCCCCGGAGGTAGACGTGGTCGATCCGACCGGCGCCGGCGATGTTTTTTCAGCTGCTTTTCTGGTTCGATACATCGCAACCGGCAATCTGGTCGCAGCGGGTTGGTTTGCGGTGACAGCCGCTGCGCTCTCGACCCGTGGTTTCGGTGCATCCGCCCTGCCCTCGGAAACTGAAATCTCTTCACTGATGAAACGGCATTTTTAAACGCTGGACCGCCACAGACCCAGCCGACAAGCATACCGAGGAGACACCTGTTTTACCGTTCGGCAAAGTGTGCTATGGCTTCTCCGTCGGCCATCAGTATTAAATTCAAATTCGGGCAAACCAAGGATGGTCGGAGGTGGCGAGGTGGCGATGAAACGCTGGCGGTGTATCATTTGCGGTTATATCCACGACGGGGATGAGCCGCCTCTTATATGCCCTGTGTGCGGTGCACCCAGGGAGATGTTTGAAGAAATCACGATTTCAGAGGAACAACTATGATCAAGATCAACGACAATTATCTGAAGCTCAAGGCGTCCTATCTCTTTTCGGACATCGCCAAGCGGGTGGCCGCGTTCCAGCAAGCCCATCCGGACCAGGAAATCATCAAACTCGGCATCGGAGACGTCACGCGGGCATTGCCACCGGCCTGTATCGAAGCTCTTCACCGGGCGGTGGACGAGATGGCCGATGACGACACCTTCCACGGGTACGGCCCCGAACAGGGGTATTTGTTCCTGCGCGAGAAAATCGCCCGCCACGATTATCAGGACCGAGGTGCGGACATCGCTCCGGATGAAATATTTGTCAGCGACGGTGCAAAATGCGACACCGGAAACATTCAGGAAATTTTTTCAACCGATATCAAAATCGCCATCCCCGATCCGGTCTACCCGGTCTATCTTGACACCAACGTGATGGCCGGACGCACCGGCGACTATAGCGGCGGCCGTTACGATGGCATCGTTTATCTGGAGGGAAACCGCGCAAACGGGTTCGTGCCGGATCTGCCGACCGAACCGGTCGATCTGATATACCTCTGTTTTCCGAACAATCCCACGGGGGCCACGATCGATAAGCGCCGACTCGAGGAGTGGGTCGAATTCACCAGAGTTCATAAGGCCGTGATTCTCTATGATGCCGCTTATGAATCATTTGTTCGCGACGATACCATTCCGCGGTCGATTTACGAAGTCGAGGGGGCCCGGGAGGTGGCGATCGAGTTCAGGAGTTTTTCCAAAACCGCTGGGTTCACCGGCACACGCTGCGCCTTTACCGTCGTGCCCAAATCCTGCCGGGCGTACACGAGTGCGGGCGCAGAGCATGAGGTCCATGCCCTGTGGAACCGACGGCACACAACCAAGTTCAATAGCGTGTCCTACCCGGTCCAGAGAGCCGCCGCGGCGATATACAGCGAAGAGGGCCGGCGCCAGGCCCAAGAATTGACCGATTATTATTTAAGCAACGCTGCGGTCATCCGCAGGGAGATGGCGGCGCTTGGCTATGACTGCATCGGTGGAGAGAATTCTCCTTACATCTGGGTAGACGGACGGACAGATTCATGGAAATTTTTCGATCTACTGCTGGAAAAGGCCGGCGTCGTGTGCACGCCCGGCGCCGGTTTCGGAAAATGCGGCGAGGGCTTTATCCGCATCAGCGCCTTCAACTCCGCTCAAAACGTCGAGAAGGCCATGCGGCGCGTTTCTGAAGCGCTGAAAGGGGTCGTTTAGCCCGTGCCGATGTCAGCCGCTTTCCAAAATCGACTCTATCCGGTCCTGAACGAGATTGTGCAGGAATTCGGCACACCCTTTCACATCTATGACGAAACCGGTATCCGTCAGACTGCCGAGGAACTCACAAGCGCTTTCGCCCTGTTTGAAGGGTTTCGGGAGTTTTATGCCGTCAAGGCGTTGCCGAATCCCCGTATTCTTCAGATTATGGGAGAAATGGGATTCGGGTTCGACTGCAGCTCGATTGCCGAACTGATGCTGAGCCGCCGCTTCGGTGCCCGTGGTGGGGACATCATGTTCACTTCCAACAACACGTCGGTCGAAGAGTTTTCTTTTGCCGCGCATGACGGTGGTTGCATCCTGAACCTGGACGATATTTCACTGGTACCCAAGGTTCCGGAAATGCCGGAAATGATCTGCTTCCGCTACAACCCCGGACCGCGACGCACCGGCAACAGCATCATCGGCAATCCGGTGGAATCAAAATACGGCGTGGCCCACGATCAGATGCCTGATGCCTATCGCGCGGCGATCGACAGGGGCGCGAGACGTTTTGGTCTGCACACCATGCTGGTGTCAAACGAACGAAACTACCGCTATATGGTGGAGACGGCCGAAATGCTGCTGGAGGTAGCCGAGTGGATCGGTCGCGAGCTGAAGATCAGTTTTGAGTTTGTGAACATCGGTGGCGGCCTGGGTATCCCTTATCGGCCGGCGGAAAGGCCTCTGGCGCTGGAAGACATGTCCGCCGGCATCTTTCAGGCTTTTGCCGCATTCAAAGCACGCAACGGCTATGGTCCGAAACTCTTCATGGAGAGCGGCCGTTACATGACCGGACCCCACGGCGTGCTGGTCGCAACCGCCATCAACCATAAAGACATCTATCGAAAGTACATTGGTGTCGACGCCTGCATGTCCGCCCTGATGCGTCCGGCTATGTATGGTGCTTACCACCATATAACAGTTCCACGGATGAAGGGGACACCGGAGACAATGACCGCAGACGTGGTCGGTTCCCTTTGCGAAAACAACGACAAATTTGCCATTTTACGACGCCTGCCGAGAATCGCAGACGGTGACATTGTTTGCATCCACGACACGGGTGCCCACGGCCACGCCATGGGCTTCAACTACAATGGCCGGCTGCGGCCCAAGGAACTTTTACTGCGTGCCGACGGCATGGTGGAACTAATCAGACGGGAGGAAACTGCCGCAGACCACTTTGCTACCCTCGAGTTCGACGCTAAAGTATTGGAACCCGCTAAAATGCGTCGGGGAGTGCTTAAAAATTGAAGCCGATAACAAACAGCCTTGAAGCATTTACTCAACAGGTTGCGCAAGATCCAGATCGTTGTCACCCTTGTTGCTCGTTAGATTACGGTCATCAAGGTTGCACCCGTTCTGAAGACAGAATTTCAAAAATTTTTTTTCGGCTTCCTGGAAATCTTCTTCAGAGTAATGCTCCAGGTTTTCAGGGACGCGAAACTCCTTTTTTAGGTTCTGAATCAACAATTTGATGCCGGACGTTCTGTCTAACGTATTTGCCATTACGATCCTCTGATGTTCAGCTCGATATCAGGATGTCTCTGTCCACGTGGCCGGGCTCGATGGCACCGACCATGGTCATCAAGCGGATGCAGCCGACAAGCAGCAAAAAATGTGGCCGACTGGAGAAGTAAATCTGCATGAAATTTCATAAAATCTGTCTTACAGGCAGCCTTTTCATCTATCACCCCTGGTAGATTTGATCGGCAATGTCGGACAGTGTGAAGTCGATCCCGCTGGTTTTGAGCAGCCGAAACATTTTCCGCATGTGTTCGGCGTTTTCAATAACGACCTCAACCGCCGGGGAAGATTGGGACAGAAAGTAACGGTGCTCTTCGAGAAGCCGGACGGTTTCCTGGAATTTATCGACCAGCAGCGCTAAAACCGAGTAGTCGGACATGTAGCAGATGGGCAAACAGGTGCCGCTCAGATGAGGTAAGTCAAAGGCAGCGAGATCCACTTCTTTGGGTAAGATCTGTAATTTTCCCATATTGTGCTTTATAATATATTTTTCGTTTAAAAGGCAACAATTCAAAACTTGTGGGGAGGCCCTGATGAAGTCGTCCGAGTTTTTAGTGCCGGTGCAGAGGCGTTACTTTGAAGATTACCTGGCCGGCACGATCCATGAATTCGGGACGATCACGGTCGAGGAAGAGGAGATCATCGCCTTCGGTCGGCGATTCGATCCCCAAGTTTTTCATACCGACCCCGAGGCCGCAAAATCAACAATTTACACCGGGCTTATCGCATCCGGTTGGCACACCGCTGCTCTGATGATGCGCCTGTTCGTGGACAATTACCTGTCCCACGTGGCCAGCCTCGGCTCGCCGGGCGTGGACGAGTTGCGCTGGATCCTGCCTGTACGGCCCGGTGATACTCTTTCTCTGCGGGTGATCATCACGCAAACGAACCGCTCACGTTCAAAACCGGACCGCGGCATTGTCCATTCGCTCATCGAGGTGCAGAACCAGGACCGCATCGTCGTCATGAGCATGAAGGCCGTTAACTTTTTACTCTGCCGCCCCTCTTCCCCCTGAGCCTGCAAAGACCCCGATCTTGGCAGCGGTCATGATGATTGCTTGACCACCGCCGTAAAAATACCAGCCCCAATCAGAGCACTGCCGCCGCAGCGGTTAAACCATCTATGCGCAGCCTTTTTTTGAAGGACATCGCGCAGCCGTCCGGCGAACAAGCCATACATTGACGCATTCAATGCCGCAAGAATCAGGAAGGTGGCGCCTAGCACGATGAACTGGAAAGCTATCGGCGCACGGTGGTTGACGAACTGGGGCAGAAAGGCGACGAAAAAGACGATGCTCTTCGGATTCAAGGCGGTCACCACATAGGCACTCGTGAAGAACCGGCGGCTGGATACCGCCGCCGACAATGATTCTAAATCGTGCGGCGTTGGCTCGCTGCGCCAGAGTTTGATGCCGAGGTAAATCAGATAAACGGCGCCGATCCATTTCAGTATGGTGAACAGAGCGGCCGATGCAGCCAACACGGCACCAAGGCCCAGAAGAGAGAGGGTCATGGCCGTGAAGTCGCCGAGTGTCACCCCGGCGGCAAGCGGCAGCACGGCGCGACGGCCGTGGCCGGCAGATTGGCTGATCACCAGGATGATGGTCGGCCCGGGTATCACCAGAACGATCATCGCCGCGATCACGAAGGCGCCGTAGGTTTCCATACTCATAAAAAAGCTCCCTAAATTGAAAGGTCAGCTTGTTAGGACCTTGAGCAGACGGGACGGTCGAAAAACGGTATCCCTCGGCCAAGGGCTCGTTTTCAATCACCTCGCGCAAGAAGCAATGATTATATTTGAGGCATAACCAATCGAAATCTAACGGCGTTGAGCTTATCAGGCCGGGTCAGATCGCAAACCAATGTTGTTTAAGCCATGCAATGGTTTTGTCGAGCACGAGCGACTCGGCGAAGTCAATCAAATACGGAATCTTGTTCACAGCATCCAATGGAACGGTCGTGCCGGTCGGAAACACCGGGGCCAAGCGGTGATAGTTTGCATCGAGGATTTGGTAGCACTGATAGTCAGCGATCCCGGCTGTTCCGTCCATCATCAGGCTGACAAGGGGTCTGGCCCACTGTGCATATCCCCAGTCGAGAGTGCGGCCTTTTATATATTGCAGGCTGGCGCCTGTTCCGAGCGAAAAAAGAACGACCTCGTCCAGTAAAGGAGTGGGCTGATATCTGCGATCCTGGGTCTGGGCAAGAGCGCACATGCTGGGGTTGACAGCATAAACACCACCGTCAATGTAGCCGTCGACCGATGGAAAGTAAGTCGGTGCTGCACACGTATAAAGACCCACCTTATAGACCGGCTCGTTCCTGTCGTTGTTGTTTCCGGGAAAGTTATGAAAAAGCTTGGGTTTCCAGGTACGCCGATTTTGAACCTCGTTGTCGAGATCGAAAGCCGTGACAAGAACCCGCTTTTTCAGCTGGCCCAGCGTGGTGTTGCCAAAAAGCTTGCGCAACTCCCGGCGCAGCGGCTGAATGTCATAGTCGGCGCCCTTGAGTTTTCCCAGATCGACGAGGTCATCAAGCCAGGAGTCGTCGAAAATCTTGGGGCCCGCTTGGATGAAAAGATTGCGAATAACTGCGAGATCTATCTGATGCGCTATGCCCAGGGCGAGGAGACCACCGCTTGAAGTTCCTGCGATAAGATCGATCGCACCGAGGAGCTTTTCAAGCCCCGGGGTAGCGGCGAGCCGCTGCAGTAAGACCGTGCTGACAAGACCCCGAATGCCACCACCTTCAATTGATAGGACACGGTAATTTGGCATATCTCCATTACCCAGTGAAACGGTTGCTTAAATCAGGCTTTTATGTCCGTATTTAGTGTGATGTAAATGAAACCGGAGAGAACTTCAAGAAGGAATTGTTTAAACCCCCATGACACGCCTAATGCGGTCGATTTGCCGAATGTGGGTGTCCAGGTGCAGATGCGCCAACCGGAGCGCCCGGTCAGGCGTCAAGGGGCCGGTAACCGGGTGCCGGAAAACAGCCCGCATTGCCGTGGCCGGGGTCAGACCATCGAGGTAAAGTTGCAACCATTTCGTGTTCCGGTCCCATTCAACTCTGAGGACCGACAAGCTCGATTGATGACCGTCCGGTGTCATTGCCGGCTCAGGAACCGGTACCGGAAGGCCCCATTTTAACACCCAGATCACGACCAGGTAACCCAATTGAGTAAGGATGCCCCGAGGTTTGTGCACCAGGAGAGAGGGGTCCGGCAGATTCACCAGAACAGCACGTTCGGCTTTAACGAGGTGCTGAATCACTTGCAACAAGGACCACCTGTCGGGTCCGAGGTTCTTCGACAGAGTTTCCGGCGGCAGGGCAGAAAGGTTTTGCAGCAGGGCCTCACGTCTTTGGTTGTATTGGTCAAATCGTGATTGCAGATCGGGTAACATGGATATCGCCTCCCTTTATCGATGTGCAGAAAACGGCCTTCTTACATCGGGAACAACCGGATGGCGCACACTGCAGCCAGAAATCCGAAGGCAGCGGCGATGAGAATGAGGCGGGCGGTGCGGTTATTGACGAGGTTCTTTTTTTTATGACGTTCGAAGGCGGCGTAGAGCAGCTGTTTCTCGTCTGACGTGACCGCGGACTTGATGGGAAGCGTGTCGGCCTTCTTTTGATTTTCGTTTATGTGGTCTTTTATGAATGCCATGGTTGGAGCCTGAGATGAGAGCAGGTGGTGCGTGCTTGTTCTCCATATAAGCGATCTGTGCCGAAATTGGGCTCATCATATCAAAAGTGACATAAAAGTCAATGATTTCAAAACTTACCCATTGCGTTTATTTGTAATATCGGTGTATAGATAAGCCTCTTTGCCCTCATTTTCTGCTCGTTGCAGTTGATCGATATGCGAACATGACATCCAGTATGCAGGACGAAGCTGTCCCCAATGTCCTCTTGAACGTCTCAACTTGTATGGCATCGAAAGTGTACCGATGACAGTCAAGTCCATCGTGTCGGCGTTTATACAGAAACTATACCCACTTAATTCTACCCGTGAAGACGGCCTGGTTTACTGGCGCGAATGTATTCTGCACGCGCTCCTCGGCGTTGCCCTGGTTCTGGGTTTGGTCGCGTTGGTGCCGGCCTTCGCCCTGGCCATCAAAGAAGAGCTCTGGGGACTGCTGGTTTTCGACATTTGCATGTATCTGAGCGTTGTCGTTCTGGTGGTCTTCAGGAACTGGTCCTATGAACTGCGGGCAGCGGGCATATTGATTGTGGCCCTCGCGATAGGAATCTGGGTGACGGTCAGCGTCGGGCCGCTGAGCGGTGGGCCGGCATGGCTGTTCACGGTTGCCGTATTCAGCGGTTTGCTGCTGGGCCTGAAGGCTGCCCTGATTGCCGTCGTTTTGAACGGCTTATCATTCGGCGTGATTGGATGGCTGGCGTTTAACGGCCATCTGGCCGACGGACAGCCGTTTTTCAGCTCCTTGGCGCGTGCCGTCGCAGCAGGCGCGAACTTTCTGGCCTTGAATGCCGGCGCGGCGATAACGGTATCGGTTCTGGTCCACGGTCTTCAGGCGACGGCTGCGAAAGAAAAGGCCGCCAATGAGATCATCAGAAAGGAGCAGGCCCGGCTGATCGAAGTTAGAGAGGATCTCAAAAATGAAGTCGAGGTGCGCAAACAGGCGGAGGAGGCCCTGCGTGTCGAGCGGGATACGCTGGACAGGATTACCCGCAACGTCGGAGCCGGTCTTGCGGTCATATCCCGGGATTATCGCGTTGTGTGGGCCAATGAAATTTTGAGAAAAATGTACGGTGACATCGAAGGCAAGCCCTGCCAGGAAGCTTTCAATAAAGCCGACGATGCCTGCAGCGGGTGTGGCGTGAGAGAGGTTTTTGACAACGGAAAAGAAGAATCGCTTCACGAACAGACCGGTCGAGACCTCCAAGGCAATGTTGTTTATTCCCAGATTATCGCCACACCCATCCGGGATGCGAAGGGAAACGTCACCGCAGCCCTGGAACTGGTTATCCCGATTACCGAGCGCAAGCGAGCCGAAGAAGAACGGCGCAGGCTCGAAGGGCAATTGGAACAGGCTCGCAAAATGGAAGCCGTTGCGACTCTGGCCGGCGGTATCGCCCATCAATTCAACAATCTCTTGTCGGCCGTGTCGGGTAATATCGAACTGATGAAACTGGATGACCATGACCGGCAGAAGTACGATAGATATTTTACGCCCATTGAAAATTCGATCCAGCGAATGGCGAAGTTGACGGGGCAGCTGCTGGCATACGCGAGGGGCGGTAAATACCGCGCCAGCCGCATGTCGATGATCGAATTCGTGCGGGAGACCTTGCCTCTGGTCGAGCATACCATCAAACCGTCCATAACGGTCGAGACTGATCTGCCCAAAAAAGTATCCCGAGTGACCATGGACGTCACACAGATGCAGACGGTCCTGTCCGGGATCCTGTCAAATGCTTCGGAGGCGATAGAAAAGGCCGGGCACGTGTTGATTTCATGCCGGGACGAACACATCACGGCTGAACAATCCAAAATGACACCGGGCCTGGTTCCCGGCGATTATGTTGTATTATCGGTCACGGACGACGGCAAAGGGATGGATGAAAAGACGCGCCAACGGATATTCGAGCCGTTTTTCAGCACCAAGTTCCAAGGGCGGGGGCTCGGAATGGCTTCGGTGTACGGCATCATAAAAAATCATGATGGTTGGATTTCCGTAGACTCGAAGCCGCTCCGGGGGACGACGGTAAAAATTTTCCTTCCAGCTATCAGAGGCGAGGCGCCGGCGATAAAACCGGTGAGGGCACTGAATATGGAGAATTCTGGTACGATTCTGGTTATCGAAGATGAAGAAATGGTCCTGGATGTG
>JAQAZR010000424.1:0-2618 GCA_032127235.1 Deltaproteobacteria bacterium | reverse complement strand
GAGGGCGCGACCCTGATCGAATGCGTCACCTACCGCATGTCGGTTCACACCACGGCCGACGATCCCAAACGGTACCGGACCGACGACGAAGTTGAAGACTGGCGCAAGCGCGACCCTCTGACCCGACTCCAGAAGTACCTTGCCCGGAAAAAACTTCTCTCCGACGAAAAGATCGTGGCCGCGGAAAACGACATTAAAGAAAAGATACAGGTTGCCGTCGATCGGGCCGAACAGCAGATGAAGGAATTCGGCGCTCCGTCCGACATGTTCAACCATGCCTATGCCGAAATGCCGCTGCACCTGAAAGAGCAAAAGGAGTTTCTGGAGCGCGAGCTGGCTGAAAACAGGGAGGCGTAAACCGATGGCAAAAATGACGATGGTTCAGGCCCTCAACCTGGCACTCAGACAGGAGATGGAAAGGGATGACCGGGTGATCGTACTGGGTGAAGATGTCGGGCGGGACGGCGGTGTCTTCCGCGTGACCGAAGGCCTGGTCGATCAGTTCGGGGAGCAGCGCGTTTTAGACACCCCCTTGGGGGAAGCCGGCATCGTCGGCATGTCGATCGGGATGGCTGCGTTCGGTCTTCGCCCGGTTTGTGAAATACAATTTTCAGGGTTCAGCTACCAGGCGTTTCATCAAACCGAAAACCACGCCGCGCGTCTGCGCTGGCGCTCACAGGGCCGATTCAGCGTTCCGATGGTGCTCAGAATGCCTTACAGCGGCGGTGTGCGAGCCTTGGAACATCACTCGGAGAGTCGCGAAGTATACTATGCTCACACGCCGGGCCTGAAGATGGTCATTCCATCCGGACCGCGCAATGCGCGTGCGCTGCTGGTCAGCGCCATACGCGACCCCGATCCGGTCGTTTTCTACGAATCCAAGGCTCTCTATCGGGCTTTTCGTGAAGAAGTTCCGGAGGAGGAAGAAACTTTTCCGATCGGAAAATCGCAGATCGTTCGGGAGGGTTCGGATATCACCCTTGTTTCCTACGGATCGATGATGCGTCCCACGCTCGAGGCGGCTGAAATCCTCGAAGAAAAGGAGGCCGTTAAGGCCGAAGTCGTGGATCTGCTGACATTGTCGCCGCTCGATGACAGCCTTTTCACCGAGTCGGTGCGCAAGACCGGACGCGCCGTGATCATACACGAGGCCCCGCGCAGTTTTGGTCCCGGGGCCGAAATCGTGGCCAAGCTGGTCGACAAATCATTTTACTACCTCGAGGCCCCGATTGCCCGGGTGGCCGGCTTCGACGTCGTCATTCCCCTGTTCAGCCGAGAGAGCCACTATATTCCAGATGCCCGGCGGATCGTGCGCGCCGCCCGGAACGTACTAAAAACCCATGCCTGACAAAAGTCTCAGGCATGCGCGCTCACTTTTGCGCGGGCGAGGCAGTTAGTCATCGAATTTGCCGGGGCAAGCGTAATGAAGCCCTAACGTTGCAAAAGCCGGAAGGCTTCAGAGCCAAGGCGTCAAGGGTGAAGCTGTAGTAGGTTACCGCGATCCCTTGACAACACAGGATATGAAGTCTTCCGGCTTTCCCGAAGGGTAAACAACATGGCAAATTAGACCTTATCCTTTGAATTCACCAAAAGGGAAATCCGGAAAATTACGTTTACACCATGATATCGATTATAATAGTAAACCTTAAACTATACTTTGCCATGTTGTTTATGCAATGTTGGGGGTAATACGAGGAGGATCTATGGCCCGTTCTTTCAAACTGCCCGATCTGGGTGAAGGCATCCACGAAGGCGAAGTCATCGCAGTTCTGGTAAAAGTCGGTGACGCCGTGGAAGAAGGTGACCCGATTCTCGAGGTAGAAACCGACAAGGCTTCGGTCGAAATCCCTTCACCGTTCACCGGCATTGTACAGGAAATCATGGTCAAAGCAAGCGATGTCGTCAAAGTCGGCAACCTGCTGATGACGTTCAGTGACGATGCGATTGGAGAAAAGAAAGAAAAGGTACCGTCCGAGAAGAAAATTAAAACTGCCGAACCCGCGGAAAAAGTACCCCTGCAGCCGGAGGAAAATCAAACCACCGGGACGATGGAAAGAAAAAAGGGACCGGTGCCGGCCTCGCCGGCGACGCGGCGGTTGACACGCGAACTTGGGGTTGATCTCCGCATGGTGACACCGAGCGGGCCGGCTGGGATGGTCACCGCCGAAGACGTGCGCGCTTTCGCGTCTAAAGAAAAGCGTGGTGAAAGGGCGGCAGAAGAACCGTCGGCCGGAGCCGAACCGGTCGTCGTTGCCGGTGCAGCGCCCCCCGGATTGCCTGATTTTACAAAGTGGGGGTCTGTGGAACGGTTGCCGCTGCGCTCGATCCGAAAGGCGACCGCCCGTCAAATGGCACTGGCCTGGTCCCAGATTCCGCATGTTTCCAGCCAGGACGATATCGATGTCACCCGGCTCGAAGCTCTGCGACGCCGCAACAAACAGTCTGTCGAAAAACAGGGCGGCCGGCTCACCCTGACTGTATTTGCCGTAAAGGCGGCCGCAGCAGCCCTGAGGCAGTTTCCGCAGTTCAATGTCTCGCTGGATGTGGAAAAAGGTGAAATCGTCCGCAAGCACTATCTCCACGTCGGTGTCGCCACCGATACGGGGGAAGGCCTGGTC
>JAQAZR010000423.1:0-4235 GCA_032127235.1 Deltaproteobacteria bacterium | reverse complement strand
AGGGCGATCCCCACAGCCGTAGAAAGATTCAAACTGCGGATGTCGGAGCTGATCGGTATGTAGTAGGTCGACAGCCGGTAGCGGGCAATGATGTCTTGCGGCAAGCCGCGGGTCTCCGAGCCGAATACCAGAAAGAGTCTTTCAGGCTTCGGCAGTGACCAGAAATCTTTTTCACCTGCTTTGGTCAGCAGCACCACTTCACCTTCCTTCGGGCTCAGATGACGTTCAAAATGTCCGAAGGACTTCCAGACCTGCAGCTTGACCTTGGGCCAGTAATCGAGTCCCGCTCGCTTCACTTCGCGGCTGGTGAGAGAAAAACCAAGGGGTTCGATCAGATGAAGTTTGGCGCCGGCCGCAAGACAGGTGCGCCCGATGTTGCCGGTATTCCAATGAATCTCCGGTTCAACCAGTACCACGTGACGCTCTGTTTTCATGAAGGCGTTTCGACGCTCACGTATTGTGGGTTGACTTTTCAGGCCAGAAAAACATACAAATCCGAGAAACTGCGGCATTCAGCGGCATGCAATTGAGTGATTCATTCTGCTTAAAATCCGGTTGTTCGTCAACAGAAAGATCGAGCGGTCAGAAATTCTTGGTGAAAACGAGACACCATTTACAGGATTACCGGGAACCGCTGTCGGGCGGTTGAATGCCTGACGATACATTAACACGCTTCGAGACTGGCGGGCGTTCTGCTGCAGTGTTGCGGCATTCGTCCCACCACCCGGGATTGGACGCATGATTATCGATTTTCACACCCACATCTTCCCGCCTGATATTCGGGCCGGCCGGCAAACCTATTTTCCGGCGGAACCCGAATTCGGCCTCTTGTACAGTTCCCCGAAGGCCAAAATGATCGGGGCGACAGAGTTGGTTGCGTCCATGGACCGCCAGGGTGTCGGCAAGGCGGTTGTTTTCGGATTCCCCTGGAAATCCGCAGAAACATTTAAACGTCACAACGATTATATCATCGAGGCCGTCCGTCGGTTTCCGGAGCGCCTCATCGGTTTCGGCTGCTTCGACCCCTGTCATCCGCTGGCGGCCATTGAAGCCCGACGCTGCATCGAAGGCGGGCTGTCCGGCATCGGTGAGCTGGCCTTTTACCAATGCGGCATCGATGCGTCCGCCCTGGATCACCTCTCACCGGTCATGGACCTTTGCCGTGACAACAATCTGCCGGTGCTCATTCACACCAACGAACCGGTGGGGCATCACTATCCCGGAAAATCACCCAACACGCTACTTCAGATTTACGAGTTGGTCCGACGGTTTCCTGAAAACACCATCGTTCTCGGTCACTGGGGGGGCGGTATATTTTTTTACAGCCTTTTGAAAAAAGAGGTCGCAGAGAGTCTCAAGAATGTTTACTATGACACGGCTGCATCGCCTTATCTATACGACACCCGTATATACACTCTTGCCGTGCAGCTGACCGGGCCTGAGAAAATTCTGTTTGGCAGTGATTATCCGTTGCTCCCCCCGTCGCGCTATCTGGAAGAACTTATCCAGGCCGGGCTGTCGGAAGCCGAAATCGAACAGATCTGCGGCGGCAACGCCGTCCGTTTGCTCGGGCTGTAGGGCTTAGGATGGCTCGATCGAGAGGTTTCCAAGGGCGCTGAGAATAGGCTGCAAACGGTCGCGATGCTCCGGCGGCACCATCAGAACCGTAAGACGGTGGTTGCCGATAAGCCCTGTTTTGCGGCAGCTCAGACGACCATCCCTGAAGGCCTGCCGATTTTCATCGGACAGAAGACACAGCAGGACATCGGCCAGATTACCGGTGCAGCCGGCTGCGTCCAGGTGTTCGATCGTTTGCAGAAACACGGTGTTGACGGTCAACACAAAGTCGGGCATTTCGGCGATGCCCGACTGCCTGCAGGAGACCCGGGAAACGAGGCAGCGGCAGCCAAACGGGCGCAGCGGATAGACCGGACAGGCATTATCTTCCAGGAGCGGGCAATTTTCTGCCGGGTCGCCGAAGGCTTCCTCCGGAATCTCCCGCCCTTGCCGGCAGAGTTCCGCCATCCGGTTGGTGGTCAATAGCGGTCGAAAAACCCGCTTCTCGGATGCCGGCTCAAGGCATCGTTGCAGGTATTCGAGTTGATCCGGCTCAAGGCTGTGCACCAACCGGTATCCCTCGAGGGTGGTGAGACTGACGTTGGCAGTGCAGCAATGGGCGCAGTATTTGCGGCACGCCACGGCCAGACTTCCGGCGAACGCATCGTAAATGCCGTATATTCGGTTCAACAAATCGAGTTTTTGTTCGATGGTCATCGGGCACCTCACTGATAGGGCATGTCATCACATTACCGTTGAATCGATTTAAGCAAACAGCGCTTAACGCGCACCGAAACTCAAGGAGGCGTAGATGCGCAGCACCGTTTATTTCGCCGACCTCAGAGCGACGACAAAAGAAAGTTTCGTCGACAAAATAGGGCGCCTGGCGGACACCGCTGGCCTTTCCGACTGCCTCAAGAAGCGGGATCTGGTGGCCGTCAAGCTTCACTTCGGGGAGTTGGGCAACACCGCATTCATCCGCCCGGTGTTCCTGGGCAAAATCGTCGATCACATTCGCAGAACCGGCGCGTTGCCATTTCTGACGGATGCCAACACCCTTTACGCCGGAACGCGCAGCAATGCCCCGGCGCATTTGACAACGGCCATTCGCAACGGATTCACCTATCCCGTCGTCGATGCACCCCTTGTCATTGCCGACGGTCTGCGGGGCAAGAGCGAAACATCGATAAAAATAGGCCAGAAGCGGTTTGACACGGTGTTCATCGGATCCGAGATTGCCGAAGCGGATGCGCTGATTTCCGTTGCCCACTTCAAGGGGCACGAACTCTCGGGATTCGGTGGAACGATCAAAAACCTCGGCATGGGCTGTGCCTCCCGCAAAGGTAAGCTCGCGCAGCATTCCAGTGTTTCACCCCAGGTAAAAGAGAAGAAGTGTGTCGGTTGCGGTGATTGCGTCGCGCATTGCTCCCAGTCGGCGCTGGCACTCGTGGAACGCGTCCCTGCCGCACCTGCAGCCAAATCCTCCCGGTCGGCCGCACGAGGCCGCAACAGAAAAAAGGCCGTGATCGATGCCAAGAGATGCATCGGCTGCGGCGAGTGTATTTTGATCTGTCCCAACGGTGCCATCGACATCGCCTGGAATCAATCGATCCCGATCTTTCTGGAAAACATGGTTGAATACACCCTCGGTGTTTTAAAAGGCAAATCGAAAAAGGCGTTGTTTTTGAATTTTGTCACCGATGTTTCGCCAGCCTGCGATTGTTATTCTCACAACGATGCACCGATTGTGAGAGATATCGGCGTGGTGGCATCGCGGGATCCCGTGGCCATCGACCAGGCGTCGGTTGACCTGGTGAATTTGGAACCGGCTCTGGCCGATTGTTGCCTGAAGACCAACCGGAAAGCGGGTGAGGATAAATTTTCCGGGTTGTATCCCAAAGTCGATTGGAAGATCCAGCTGGAATATGCACAGCAACTGGGATTGGGCCGGCGTGACTACCGGATCCAAAAAATATGACCTGAACTTCCAGCCTTCCGGTGCGCACCGGTTGCCGAATGGCCGGACGGCACCTGGGATTCGTTGATGTCGATTTGGATCGTTACCTTACTGCTGATTGTCACGCTGGTCCTGTTGATCACGGAGAAGTTGCCGGTAGATCTGACGTCGATCGGTATCACCGTCGCTCTGGTCCTAACCGGGATTCTGACACCGCTCGAAGCGGTCTCCGGCTTTGCCTCACCGGCCGTCATCACCGTCGCAGCCATGTTCATGGTCAGCCAGGGAATGATCAAAACAGGAGCGGTCGGTTTTATCGGACAGAAAGTGATCGCCCTGTCACGGGGCAATTCGAGACTGGCCATGCTGGTGATTATGGTGATCGTCGGCGTTTCCTCGGCCTTTATCAACAACACCCCGGTGGTCGTGCTCTTCATTCCAATTGTTCTCAGCCTCAGCTGTGAGCTCAGCTTCAGTCCTTCCAAGTTCCTGATTCCGGTATCCTACGCGTCGATTCTGGCCGGGACCAGCACGCTTATCGGGACGTCCACCAATATTATCGTCAGCGACTACAGTGCCTCCCGGGGTTATGGCGCGCTCGGCATGTTCGAGCTGGCCCCGGTAGGGGTGCCGATCGCCATTCTGGGAATCGTCTTTTTGTTGTTTGCGGCACCGCTGCTGATGCCGAGCCACCGGTCGCCGGTGTGCGAGCTGAAGGAAG
>JAQAZR010000422.1:0-2859 GCA_032127235.1 Deltaproteobacteria bacterium | reverse complement strand
TCTAAAGATTCTAATTAATTTTCATGCAAGATTCAGGTATTACATGACTGCAGAACCGATCCCGGCCTTATAAAATTCCCGGTTCATTCGGGCAATATTTGAAATGGAAATCTCCTTGGGACATTCTGCTTCGCATTCTCTTTCATTGGAACAGTTGCCGAAGCAGAGTTCGTCCATTTTTCGAACCATGGCCAGGGCCCTCTGGGCGGCCTCGGGTCTTCCCTGGGGAAGCAGGGCAAGTTGGGAAATCTTTGCCCCGGTAAAAAGCATGGCCGAAGCATTGGGGCATGAAGCAACGCAGGCGCCGCATCCGATACAGGCCGCAGCATCCATTGCTTTTTCAGCGATTTCCTGGGAAATCGGTATGGCATTGGCATCCGGGGCGCCCCCGGTGTTTACGGAAATATATCCCCCTGCAACGATGATCTGATCAAAGGCGCTGCGATCCACAGCAAGATCCTTTATAATGGGAAATGCCTTGGCTCACCAGGGCTCGATGACGATGGTATCGCCACTGGAAAAATGACGCATATGAAGCTGGCACAGTGTGGTCCCTTTTTCCGGACCGTGGGCGCGGCCGTTGACCACAGCGCCGCACATGCCGCAGATCCCCTCCCGGCAGTCGTGATCAAATGCAATGGGATTTCTGCCGTCAAGGGTCAGCTGCTCGTTAACCACATCGATCATTTCCAAAAAGGACATGTCTGTTGAGATATTGGCGGCATGATAGGTTTCAAAACCGCCTTTCACTTTGGCGCTTTTTTGGCGCCAGACGTTTAAAGTGATGTTGATGCTTTTGGTCACTTGTAACTCCTTTGTGTTAATTCGACATTTTCAAAAACCAGCGGTTCCTTGTGGCGTTCGGGCTCCGTGTCATCCCCTTTATATTCCCACGCAGCCGCATGACAGAAATTCTCATCATCGCGCTTGGCCTCTTGTTCCTCGGTCTGGTATGCTTCGTTGAAATGACCACCGCAGGATTCTTTACGCTCAAAGGCATCCATCACCAAAAGTTCTGCAAATTCGAGAAAATCGGCCACGCGGCCGGCACGTTCCAGACTCTGGTTAAAGTCTTCCGACGAGCCGGGTACAAGCGCATTTTCCCAAAATTCTCCTCGAAGTTCCTGAATAAGCTTTCTGGCTTTCAAAAGGCCTTCGTCGTTTCTGGACATGCCGCAATATTCCCAGAGAATGTGTCCGAGCTGCCGATGAAAGTCGTCCACCGTCCGTTTTCCGTTAATGGAAAGCAGATTGCCGGTCCGTTGGGTGACATATTGGGTTGCTTCTTTAAACGCAGGATGATCGGTGGTGACTTCCGTGTGGTCCATCCCAACAAGATATCCGCCGATGGTATATGGAATCACGAAATAACCGTCCGCCAGTCCCTGCATCAAGGCACTGGCGCCCAGACGATTGGCACCGTGGTCGGAAAAGTTGGCTTCTCCCAAAACAAAAAGCCCCGGCAGATTGCTCATCAGGTTGTAATCGACCCACAATCCCCCCATGACATAATGAGACGCAGGATAAATCATCATGGGCTCTTCATAGGGATTCGAAGCGGTAATTTTTTCATACATCTGAAAAAGGTTGGCGTATTTTTGAGCGATAACGTCTTTCCCGTCTCTTTTGATGGCATCCTTAAAATCAAGATACACCGCAAAACCTGTCTCGCCGACGCCCTTGCCCAAATCGCACTGGGCCTTGGCATTCCGCGATGCCACATCCCGGGGAACCAGGTTCCCGAAACTGGGGTATTTGTTTTCAAGGTAATAATCTCTTTCAGATTCGGGGATCTGGTTCGGTGGCCGTTTGTCTCCGGGCGTTTTCGGAACCCAGACGCGACCGTCATTTCGAAGACTTTCACTCATGAGGGTCAGTTTGGACTGGTAGGTTCCATGTACCGGAATGCACGTCGGGTGAATCTGCGTGTAACAGGGATTGGCGAAAAAAGCGCCTTTTTTATAGGCCCGATACGTGGCACTCACATTGGAGGCCATGGCATTGGTTGAAAGATAAAAAACATTGGCATATCCGCCGGTGCACATGACCACGGCATCGGCGGCGTGGCTTTCGATGTCACCGGTGACCAGATTTCTCACAACAATGCCCCTTGCCTGTCCGTTGATCACCACCAAATCCAGCATTTCCCGGCGAGAAAACAGGGTGACCCGGCCGGCCGCCACCTGTCGCATCAATGAGCTGTATGCGCCTAATAGAAGCTGCTGCCCGGTCTGGCCCCTGGCGTAAAACGTTCTGGAAACCTGAGCACCGCCAAAACTTCGATTGGACAAAAGACCGCCGTATTCGCGCGCAAAGGGAATCCCCTGGGCAACACAATGGTCGATAATATGATTGCTGACCTGAGCCAGGCGATATACATTGGCTTCTCTGGACCTGAAATCACCGCCCTTGATGGTATCGTAAAAAAGGCGCCGGACACTGTCGCCGTCATTTTGATAGTTTTTGGCGGCGTTGATTCCGCCTTGGGCGGCAATGCTGTGGGCACGCCGCGGGCTGTCCTGAACACAGAAATTTTTTACATAATACCCGAGTTCGGCCAGTGAGGCGGCGGCTGAACCACCGGCAAGTCCGGTGCCCACCACGATGATACTATATTTTCTTTTGTTGGCCGGATTGACGAGTTTAAGTTCAAATCGGTGTTTATCCCATTTTTCTGAAAGTGGCCCTGAAGGAATGTTTGCGTCAAGCATGATGGTTATCTCCTTATACTAATAGCGAAACATAAACCGGAATAAAACCAAACCCGATCCCGACAATCAGACTGAATACAAGACTCAGCCCCCTTAAAAAAGGTGTGTATTTCGGATGATTGGCGCCAAGGGTCTGAAATGCACTCCA
>JAQAZR010000421.1:0-7948 GCA_032127235.1 Deltaproteobacteria bacterium | reverse complement strand
GATTGAGTCGGTTGGGTCAGTTGAGTTGGCTTATTGAGGTTGTTGAGTTTATTGAGTTAATTGAGTGAAAGGATATCGTCGATTTTATCGAGTAAACGCTCATGGCCCTAAAGCCTCCATTGGTTCCGGGTTCTGAGTTTCGAGTTTCGAGTCTCAAGTTTCAAATTTCAAGTTTCTATCCTCAGCCTTCTTTGCGGCGTTGTTCCTCGTCCCGGATTTCGCGGCGCAGGAGTTTGCCGACTTTCGACTTGGGTAGCATGTCCCGGAACTCGATGTACTGCGGCACTTTGTAAGAGACGAGCACCTTGCGGCACCACTTGGTCAGCTCGTAGCCGGTGATGCCCTTGGTGTCTGCCTTCAAAACCACGTAGGCCTTGATCCGTTCACCCATTATGTCGTCCGGCACACCGACCACGCAGGCGCTGATAACCGCCGGATGTTCCTGAAGCACCGATTCGATCTCAGAGGCCGACACGCGGTAGCCCTTGTGCTTGATGGTGTCGACGGTTCGGTCCACGAAATAGAGGTTGCCGTCCGCATCCATGCGCATGATGTCGGCCGTGCGGTACCAGAGGCGCCCGTCGATTTCGACAAAAGCCGACCGGGTCTCCTCCGCTTTATTGAGGTAGGTGGCGACCATCTGAGGTGACGATACGAGCAGTTCGCCCGGTTTGCCCGGCTGCACCGGTTCCAGGACGGCCGGGTCGACGATTTTAACGTCCTTGCTGGCCACGATGCGGCCGACGCTGCGGGCAGGGTTGTCGATCGTTACCGGGCACATGGCGACACCACCGCAGGTTTCGGTGGCGCCGTAGCCCTGGTAGATCGGTTTGCCGAAGGTTTGTTTCCAACGGTTGCCGACCTCCACTGGCAGGACATCACCGGCGCTGTACCAGTAGTCGACGGAGCCAAGGTCATACTGGTCGAGGCGATCGTGCTCCAGAATCATCCGGTAGAGCGCCGGAACGCCGATCATCGATCGGGCACTGAAGCGCTGAATCGCATCGAAGGCGGCATCGAGATTGATCCGCGGCTGGACCATCAAGGTGCCGCCGACCAGGAGGGTGGCCAGGCTGCAGGTCTGCCCCAGGATGTGAAACAGCGGGGCGTTGCCCATGATGACATTTTCCTCCACCGGAAACAGCGGCGCGCTGACCCGGATCTGCTCGTCGGCCGAAACGAGGAAGAGATCGTGGGCGATGGGGACTCCCTTGGGGAATTTGGTGGTTCCCCCGGTGTACAGGATTTCGGCCGAAGTGCGTCCGCCGGCGGGTAAGGGCGGCAGTTCGCCGCACCGGTTTCGGTATCGATGCAACAGTGTTCGAAATGAATGTGTGTGCGGCCCGTAGCTGACGGCGCCGCGGGGCACGATATCGAACAGGTAGCCGAACCCGCGCTTCCAGGAGGGGAGCAGATCGGCCGTCTTGACGATGATCACCTGCCGCAGAGGGGTCTCGTCCAGCACCTTGCGGACGTAGCCGTAGTTGGTGTCGGAACAGACGACGGTTTCAGCATCGCTGTCGGTGGCAATGTACTTCAGGTCGTGAGGCGTGTAGATCGGCGTGATCGGAACGCAGATGCCGCCCGCCCGAAGGATTCCCAACCAGGCCACCACCCATTGGATGCTGTTGGGAACATAGAGAATCACCTTGCGGCCCTCGCCGGCACCGAGGTCGATCAATGCGGCGGCCAGCCGTTCGGCCAGGTCGGCAACCCGCCGATAGGAGAACCGGGTGCCGAGATAGATCACGGCCGTATGATCGCCCCGCCGAGCAGCGACGGCCTCGAAGGCTTGATAGATGTGAGTGAAGTGTGGTGACGTCATTGAAAATACTTAAAGCCCGCTGCACTCGATTTGAGCGGTACGGGTAACGGAAAGGACCCATATTTACTCTTGGAAAACCTGGTCCTTTGGGTCGGGCAGTGATAACCGGTTTTATAGTAAAACTGCCGGAATGTTGGAGAATTGGAATATTGGGATTGGCGGAATGGAATCTTTAAAAGATGGTTTGCCCTACTCAAACCTAAACTGATCGGTTCAGGTTCAGGGCTCAAATGTTATAACATTCTGATTTTCTTAATTTTATACTCCATCATTCCATTATCCCCTTATTCCATTAGGATTCAAATACACCTTTCTATTATGAAACCAAAGCCGGGCCCTGTGGGCTCGAAATCTTAAATCTTATTCCAGTGAGGCATCCAGTCAAGATCGGATGCAAGCCCCGGAAAAAAACGCAGCCTTCTCTGCGGCTCGGCAGTGACGCTCACACGCCGAAATAAGCCGATTTCACCTCCGGGTTTTTCATCAGCGCCTGTCCGGTGTCCGCCAGGGTCAGCATGCCGTTTTCGACGACATACCCCCTGTCGATAACCGGCAGGACCGGCCGTGCGAACTGCTCGCTCAGCACGACGGTAATGCCGGTTTTGTCCCGCAGCGATACGATGGCTGCGACCACTGCCTTTTGAACCAGAGGGCTCAACCCCAGGAGCGGTTCGTCCAGCAGGAGCAGCCGCGGGCCGACCACAAGGGCCATGCCGATGGCCAGCATCTGTTGTTCGCCGCCGCTGAGAAATCCGGCCTTGCGCGTCGTCAGTTTTTTCAAAACCGGAAACAGTTCGAAGACCGCCTCGAGAGCCCGGTTCGTCTGAACTTTGGTGCGCAGGTAACCCGCGATTTTCAAGTTTTCCAGCACACTGCTCTCCGGAAAGACAGGGTGCCGCTCTCGGGAGAGGACGATCCCCTTTTTGACGCGTTCACTCGGTTTCAGGTGGGTGATGTTTTCTCCCTCGAACAGGATGTCGCCGTAAACCGAAATGCGTTCGCCCCCCCTGCGCTGCTCTTTGATACGCATGTCGACGATCAACCCGGAGAGCGCGTTCATCAGCGTGGTTTTTCCGGCGCTGTTGGAGCCGATGACGCCGACGAATTCCCCCGCCTTGACTTCCATCGAGAAGTCGTTGAGCGCCAGGGCATTTTCGAAGAAAACCATCAAGTTTTTTACTTGCAGCACGATACCCAGTTCCTGTTTTAAGTTAGGCCGGTTGAGCCCGTTTAGTCCCGCGCGGCGGGATTGAAGGATTTATCGATTTGTACAGCAATTGCTTTTCGATTCGCCGTCGACGAACCATCACTCGGTACCCAGATAGGCACTCTTCACGGCTGCACTCTCCATGACATCGGCGGCCCGGCCGTCGGCGATTTTTTGGCCGTAGTTCAGGACAATCACCCTGTCGGCGATTCGGAAGAGTTCTTTGAGGCGGTGTTCGATCATGATGATCGTTTTACCATCGCGCCTGAGCTTTTCGATAATGGGCAGGATACTGGCGACCTCGGCCAGACTCAGCCCGGAAAAAAGTTCATCGAGTATCAGCAGGTCTGGCTGCAGGGCGATGGCCTTGGCGAGTTCCAGGCGTTTCAGATATCCCTGCGGCAGTGCGCCGGCGACCTTGTAGGCCACCCGCGCGTCGCGCTCGAAGCCGACTTCCTCCAGAAGATCGAGTGCAACGGCATCCCGGTCGCCGTATTTTCCGCCGACCAGTTTTTTTACCCGCGGTGAATAGAGCGGTATGATCATGTTTTTATAGGCCGGTAGCTGATAAAACGGTTTGACCATTTGAAAGGTCCGCGCGATGCCCAGGCGTACGGTTCGATGGGCTGCAAGGCCGGTTATGTCGAGACCTTTGAAGAAGACGGCGCCCGTTGACGGTTTGACGAAGCCGGTGATCAGGTTGACGGCCGTGGTCTTACCGGAACCGTTGGGCCCGATCAGCCCCAAGAGTTCACCCTCGGCCAGATCGAAGTGGAGATCGCTGATAGCCTGAACGCCGCCGAAATTTTTAAAAAGACCGGCAACCTTCAGGATGGTGGCGGTTTTCATGTGTCAACCTCGACCCAGCGCTCGAACTGGTAGTACTTGCGCTGGACGTAGTGAAATATGCCCTCCGGCAGCGCGACGATGAAGACGACCAGAAACACGCCGTAGAACACGATGCGCAGCCCTCCGACGCCGCGCAGCACTTCCGAGAGCGGCACGAGAATGAAAGCACCTAAGGTGGCACCGGCCAGCGAGCCCGGGCCGCCGACCACGGCTGCGGCGATTGGCAGGATCGAGTAGTCGAGTGCAAACACCGGCATGCCGACAAACATGTAGACGTGTGTCATGAAAGAACCGGCAAAGGCACCGACGGTGCTGGCGATCCAGAGCGCCTGAGTTTTATACCAGTAAATGTTGATGCCGGCGTTGATCACCGAGCGGTCGTTGTCCCGGATGCCTTTCAGTACAAGCCCGTAATCGGTTCCCAGCAGGCGGCGGAATCCGAAGAGCGCCGCCAGCATGGCACCGACAATCAGATAGATCTCCAGCCATCGCGACGGCAGGGGCGTCATACCGGTCAAGCCTTCGGTGCCGCCGAAAATGCGCGTCGCCTCGATCAGTCGCACCAGCATCAGGGGCAGGATCAGCGTCACCATTGAAAAGTAGATTCCCCGCAAACGCAGCACCGGCAGCAGCAAGGCCGTGCAGATCAGGCCCCCGAAAACGGCCGCTGCCGGAATCGTCAGCAGTGGCGGCAGCCCCCAGTAGTGATTGAGTATGCCCGTGACATAAGCCCCCATACCGAAAAACAGGGCCTGGCCGAGGGATATCATTCCGGTTTGAGCCAGAAGGTCCCAGCTGATCGCCAGCAGGGCGAACACGGCTACCGAGAGCAGAACCTTTTGCCAGTAAATGCCGAGTGCGAGAGGGAGCAGAAGGATGGCGACTACCGGCATCACTCTGGGCCCGGCCAGATAGAGCATCTCGCGCCAGGAGCACAGGGCGAACACATCCCCGGATCTGACGTTGATGCCGCGATCGATCCGTTCCCTGCGCTTCTGCAAGACACTAAATCCTTTCTTCCAGCTCTTTCTGCTTTCCGAACAACCCGGAGGGTTTGAGGGTCAGGACCACCAGGATGGCGGCCAGGCTGACGATCATCGTCCAGTGGGAACTGATGTAAGTATCGGTGAAGCGCTCGGCGAAACCGATCACGAAACTGGCCACGATCGTGCCGCCGGTGCTGCCCAGACCCCCGATGATGCAGACGGCCAACGCCTTGATCAGGACATCGTAACCTTCCCCCGGGGAAATGCTGCCCAGCGGGATGATGACGGTGGCGGCCAGGGCAGCCAGGCCGGCCCCGAGAGACACGCTCAGCAGGGCGATTCGATCGGAATCGATGCCGAGGGTCAAGGCGGTGCGTTCGTCCTGAGCGATCCCCCGAAAGGCGAGCCCCAGACGGGTATGGTGGGTAAACCACCACAGACCGAGGATCACAGCCGAGCCGATGATCACGATCAGCAGACGCTGCACGTCGATGAAGACACCGGCCAGCACGATGCTGTCGTCGACAAAGACCGGCAGATTGTATTCGAACCCGACAAATCCGAGGTAGCGAAAGATCTCCAGAATGGCCAGGCCGATACCGAAGGTGGCGATGACTTCCGACAAGGCCTGGCCGCGCACGCGCATCAGGATAAAACGGTACATGAGCGCTCCTGCCAGCATTGTCAGCAGGATGGAGACAGCGGCGGCCACAGGGTAGGGCATGCCGACCAGGTTCAACCCCATCCAGGTGGCGTAGGCGGAGAAGATGTACAGCGCACCGTAGGCAAAGTTCGCCACGCCGCTGATCCCGAAGGTCAGGTTGAAGCCGATCGCCATCAAGGCCAGGATGATCGAGTTGACGAAGGCGTATACAATGGTGCCCAGTAACATCGGCATGCCATAGTCTTGCATTTTACGGGGGGCATTCCACACCGAGATGCCCCCGTTGGGTTGGCAAGCACATCTTCGCTACTTCAGTGATGTCAGGCCGGCCGGCAGTTGAATTTTGGCCTCGGCGATTGATTCCGGGTAGACAATAAGCCGGCGGCCGTCATCGGTCCACTGGAAAATGCAGCCGACGGCCGTCTCTGCCGGATCGTTGCCGAACACGGCCTGGTGCCCCTCATCAAAGTGGATACGCCCCATCACGCCCTGACGATCCGTTTTTTCGAGGGCGGCCACGAGGGCGTCAGGATCGAGGCTGCCGGCCCGTTCGATCGCTTCGGCCAGGATGTAGACCGATTCGTAGGAAGGTGCCGGACCGTGGCCGGCCTGCAGCGGTTTTCCGTAGGTTTTCTGGTAGGCGTCATCGAATGTTACCGACGGCGGAACCCTGTCGGATGAGATGGCGCTGCCGAGTTCGAAGATGCTGTTCATGGCGCCGCCAATTTTTTTGTCGAAGGTGGCCCAGGCGTCGGAGCCGGCCAGCGGCGATATGAAACCGGCCATGACGGCCGGAACTTTCATCGATTTCCACTGCTTGACCAGGATGCCGCTCTGGGGCATGTCGAAAACCGGCATGATGACCTGTGCGCCGCTGGTGCGGGCCTTCATCAAGGCCGAGGAAAAATCGGATGTGCCGGTCGGGTAGGCCTCTTCACCCAGAACCGTCCAGCCGGCCTTGTCAAAATACATCTGTTTCACGAATCCGGCCGTCGCCCGGGCCCAGGCCACATCTTGATGCAGCACGTAGACCTTGTTGAACCCGAACTCCTTGTTGATCAGCGCCATGGTTCCGGCGAGATATTTGACCAGGTAGACCGCGTTGAGGCAGGTCCTGAACACGTATTTGTACTTCGCCGGGTCTTCCTTGAGCTTTTTTTCCGAGCCGGGGCTCATGGCGATGGTGCCGAGCATCGGCACCTTGTACTTGGCGATGATGTCCATGCCGGCCATCAGGGCTTCGGAACGAAAGGGACCGACCACAATGGCCGCCGGTTTTTGCTCGAGGATGATTTTCTCGATGCCGAGCAGGGCCTCCGGCACCGGCACGCCCGGCGCCGCATCGCGTATGTCGATGTCGGCAATTTTGAACGGACGCATGTCGTTTCCGACCTTGACGCCGCCCTTGGCATTGATCTCGTCAACCGCCATCTGGACGGCTTTGAGGGATTCCTTGCCCTCGAGGAACCCCAACGATGTGGGCACGGCGATCGTGATCGGTTCCGCGGCGCGCAGATCCGTTGCCAGATAAATGGAACCGCACAAAACGACGGCCAGAAAACAAAGGGTGATTCTTTTCATGGCAGGCCTCCTCGCGTTGGGCATTCAAACGGCTTGGCAGTGGGATTGAATGCGATTTATTTTTTAAGTTCCGATCAGCTGAAATGGTGCTACAAGAGAGTCAGGGTGATGTCAAGGAAATTATAATACGACAGTGTGGTATTCATGCCGCCTGCTCAGCAGGGGCAGTTTTTTTGTCATCCGTGAAACAAGGCATGGACAGGTCCAGCCGGTTTGATTGCCCAATAAAGCGGATTCGGGTCCAGGGGATATTGAAAACGCGGGATACGGCTTGCGTTCGAATTGAAATAAGATTAACTAGTAAATAGCCACCTCTAACACCAAAACACGAATTCGTTGAACAGGAGATTCGCGTGAGCGTCACCATATATCTGCACAAGACCCACCGTCGTTTCACAGCGGGGAAGGAGAGGGTCGATATCGAGGGACAAACGGTCGGGGAGTGCCTCCGGAACCTGGTCGACCTCTATCCGGAGTTGAAGCCTCAGCTTTTCGACGGGGGGGGCCGGCTTCAAAAAACCGTCGAAATCTATCTGAACATGGCGAGTGCCTATCCGGATGAATTGGCCCGGCCGACCACCGACGGGGACCGGATCCACATCACGCTCATGCTGGCCGGCGGCTGAGGGGCCGGATTCGGTTTCTCGGCGTTTTCCTTCTTCGGAGCGTCGCAATGTATAAAGCCCAACTGCGCTGGCAGACGGTGGTTACCCTGCTGGCTCTCGCCATGACCTGGGGCGCCAACATGGCGTTCATCAAGTTCGCCGCACGCGAGGTGGCACCGCTTTTTATGGCCGGGCTGCGTTCCTTGGTGGCCGCCATTTTCATATTTCTCT
>JAQAZR010000420.1:0-7309 GCA_032127235.1 Deltaproteobacteria bacterium | reverse complement strand
TGCGGTAACTTTTATCTGTTATGAAACTTTTGGACGATTTCCGCAGAGGTCTCCAAGATACTGTTTAAAAAAGGAACGGGCATGATTATTGCCGGAATCAAACTGACTTTTCTGGGGATGGGGGTTGTCATTCTCTTTCTCCTGTTGCTTGTTCTGGTCATCAATATTTCCCATAAGTTTTTGGCTTCAGGGAGTGCCAAAGAGCTTACCGAAATGGAAGCAGCAGAGCTGAGAAAAAGAAAAAAAGCCGCTTTAGCAGCAGAAGACAAAATGCTGGTGGCTATCATTAGCGCGGCCGTTGCTGCACACCGTGCCCGGCATGGACAATCGGAAAGCTAAAGTCTCAAATGTTCCGGTTTGGGTGCCAGGGAAGATATTTTTTTGATTAATTTACCTAATTTTTCTCAGGAGGCGGTGAACGATCATGATGAAAAAAATACGCTTTATGGATACGTCCTTGCGGGATGGATTCCAGTCGGTCTTTGGCGCACGAGCACTCACCGATGATTTCATACCTGCGGTGGAAGTGGCGGTGCATGCCGGCATAGAACATCTGGAAGCCGGCGGTGGTGCCCGTTTCCAGGCTCTTTTCATGTATTGCGGCGAATCTGCGTTTGACATGATGGACCGCTTCCGCGCGGCAGCGGGACCTGCTGTCAACCTTCAAACACTGGCCCGCGGCATCAATGTGGTGGCCTTATCTGCCCAGCCGAGGGATATGATCGATCTTCACGCCAAGATGTTTAAAAAACACGGGATGACCCACATTCGGAATTTCGACGCCTTAAACGACGTTCGGAACCTCATCTACTCCGGTGAGTGCATCAAAAATGCCGGGTTGCACCACCAGGTGGCCGTCACGATGATGGAACTGCCGCTGGGTTGCAGCGGCGCCCACGATGCACCGTTTTACATCAAAACATTACGGGAAATACTCGATTCGGGGTTGCCCTACGATTCCATCTGCTTCAAGGATGCCTCGGGAACTTGCAACCCTCAAAAGGTGTATGACACCATAAAAGCCGCGCGAAAGCTTCTGGGTGATGACGCGGTGATATGGGCGCACACCCATGAAACCGCCGGTGTGGGCATCACACAGTACAAGGCCGCCATCGAGGCGGGGGCCGACGGGGTCGACCTGGCGCGTTCGCCCCTATCCGGCGGAACCTGCCAACCGGACATAATTTCCTTGTGGCATGCGCTCAAAGGCACAGATTATACCCTGGATATCGACGTCACCAAAATACTTGAGGCCAATCATGTCCTTCAAGAGTGCCTCAAAGACTACTTTTTCCCTCCTGAAGCGCAGAAGGTCTCGTCGGAAGTCATCCTGTCCCCCATGCCGGGGGGCGCATTAACGGCAAACACCATGATGATGCGGGACACCGGAACGCTTCACCTCTATCCCAAGGTCATAGAGGCCATGTCTGAATGTGTGGCCCGTGGCGGGTTCGGCACCTCGGTAACGCCGGTATCGCAATTTTATTTCCAGCAGGCCTATGCCAACGTGACCCAGGGGCCCTGGAAGAAAATAACAGACGGTTACGGCAAGATGGTGCTTGGCTATTTTGGCCGCACACCGGTGGAGCCGGATCCCGAGATTGTTCGGATTGCGGAAGAGCAGCTTGGGAAACCCGTGTTTAAAGGCGATCCGCTGGACACCCTTGAACCCGGTATCCCCAAGGCCAAAGCAATCCTTGAACAGGAAGGCCTGCCAGTTACCGACGAAAATATCTTTATCGTGGGCGCCTTGACGACTGCCGGCGGTAACAAGGGTCTCGATTTTCTGAAAGGTAATAAGCCGATCAATGTCCGCAAGGTGACCCAGGAAAACGAACCGGTAAAAGCACCGGTTGCGACGCTGGCGTCTCAGGCGACGCCGCAAAGCGGACCTGCCGATTACACCGTAACCGTGGAAGGCAAGGCATACCAGGTCACGGTCGAGGCGTCCACCGGTGAAGTGACCACGGTTAAACCGGCTGCTGCCGTAGCAACCAAACCGGCTGCGACGATTGAAGTCAAGGCCAAATTACAGGGTATCGTCTATGAAATTTTTGTTTCAATCGGCGATCGGGTTAAGAGAGGCGACACACTCATGATTCTTGAAGCCATGAAAATGGAAACACCTGTTGTCGCACCAAGCGACGGCAAGGTGGCCAGCATCGAAGTAGAAAAAAATCAGGTGGTAAAACCCGGGCAGCTGGTCGCAACACTTTCTTAGTGCGTCGATCCGGAAATACGATATCGTATTTTGAAAAATCGAAGTTGGTCAAATACTCACCCAGCACTAAGGGTTCACGAAAAAATAAATCCGCAATTTTGGGCGTTGAGGCGCCCGTCCGGCGAGGCGCTAAAACGCAGGAATATCTGGATATTCCGAGTTTTAGCAACGCGGACGGACGGGATGCATCGGCGTCCAAAATGTGAAGTTATTTTTGAGTGAGCCCTAAGTTCCGAGGACTTCGACTGAGCTCGGTCGAAGTCTAAATAAATTCGTCATCGAATTTATGAATCGATGGACTTAGGCCGGAGGACCCGAAGATGCGCACCAAACTACTATTGGTCCTTGTCACGCTTATATTGCTTATAGCCGCGTCCGCCGTTGTCCTGGCAGGTAACCAGACGACCGGGGCCGCACAGGCACCAAAATCCTTGGCGCCCATGGGCAGCATGCTTGCAGAGTTCAGCAAATCCACCGGCATTTTCGGCTACCTCTTCCCTGCTTCAGGGAAATGGACTGAAGGAATCGGTCGCATCCTCATGGTCGGGGTTGGCCTCTTGATGTTGTTTCTGGCTATCCGTAAAGGGTTTGAACCGTTGCTCCTTGTACCCATCGGTTTTGGATGTATTCTGGCGAATATTCCCATGTCGGGCATCACCGAACCGGGGGGCATCCTCTACTATATCTACCAAATCGGCATCAAGACGGGTGTCTTTCCGCTGCTTGTCTTCATGGGGGTGGGGGCCATGACGGATTTTGGACCCATGATTGCCAACCCCAAGACCGCCCTTCTGGGTGCCGCGGCGCAGTTCGGGATCTTTAGCACGCTCATCGGTGCGTTGGCATTATCGCAATTCGTTCCCGGAATAAATTTCGACCTTTTCGACGCGGCCTCCATCGGCATCATCGGCGGCGCTGACGGGCCTACGGCCATTTTTTTGGCAAGCCAGTTGTCTCCCGATCTGCTCGGTGCCATTGCCGTGGCGGCCTATTCGTATATGGCGCTGGTTCCCATCATTCAGCCGCCCATCATGCGGGCTTTAACCAATTCCGAGGAGCGGAAAATCCGTATGAGCCAGCTGCGATATGTGGGCAAGGTGGAAAAGATCGTTTTCCCGCTAACGGTCCTCGCCCTGTGCTTGCTCTTTTTGCCTTCAGCCGCTCCGCTTATCGGCTTTTTCATGTTCGGCAACCTGATGCGGGAGTGTGGCGTCGTGGATCGCCTTTCCAAAACTGCGCAAAACACCCTGATCAACATAGTTACCATCCTTCTCGGTCTGGGGGTCGGGTCCCGTTTGTCCGCCCAAAGTTTTCTTAATGTGGAAACACTGGGAATATTGCTCCTCGGCGCGATCGCTTTTTGTATCGGGACGGCATCAGGGATTTTGATGGCCAAACTGATGAACCTGTTTTCAAAAACGAAAATCAATCCGCTCATTGGTTCGGCGGGAGTATCCGCCGTGCCCATGGCCGCCCGGGTCAGTCAAAAGCTGGGAATTGAGGCGGATTCCGAAAACATGCTTTTAATGTTCGCCATGGGGCCGAACGTGTCGGGCGTGATCGGATCGGCGGTGGCCGCAGGGGTTTTGTTAACGCTGAAAAATTTATTGGTGTGATGGGTCGTCAGCCTCTGGTGGCTGATGAAATCTGGCCCAAGACAAAATCGAAGGAGGAAAAAATGACGATACGCGTCCTGATGATCAGAAAGTTGCCGCGCTTGACAGGTGGATTGGAAGCAGAGCTGCTGCCCCAACTGGTTCCGATGTTAACCGAGTTGAGATCTATGGCCTTTCGGCAGCCGGGGTATATTTCCGGAGAGACCTTGCGCAACGTGGCGGATCCCTATGAATATCTGGTGATCAGCACATGGAAATCGGTTCAAGATTGGCAGAGGTGGTTTGCAAATAAGAAAAGGGCAGACCTCGAGGGCAAAGTTGATGCCGTTATAGGTGCGCCGACTGAGTACAAGGTTTACACGTACGATTAGTTTGCCGATATAGGGCGGTCTGTCTCCTCGATTGTTTCCATCTATCTATACACAGCGTCAAAAAAATTTCGTATTAGCCCTTTGTATCTCTGAACTTAAAGTCCCCTTATCGGGTTAAACACGCAGAACGCCGTGTATGTGCGCGCAATGATTTGGGTCGTTCTTTATAAACAGAGTATTTGCTCTGTTGATAACTGTATCTTCGCAGAGTGTTAAATGGATAAAATAGAAAAACAAAAAATTGCGCTATTGGGTGGCGGCCAAAGATGCAAGGCTTTTCTGCAGGTTATATTAAGCGAAGACTTTGACGAAAAGAAGCCGGAGATCTTGGGAGTGGCGGATATCAATGAACGGGATATGGCCTTACAATACGCTCAAGATAAAGGCATATTCACGACCAGCGACGTCAAAGATCTTTTTTCGATAAAGGACCTCAATCTCATCCTTCAGCTGACCCGGGACGACAATCTCAGAGCGATGGTTCAAGATACCAAACCGCCTTGGATTCTGCTTGTGGACCACCATGAGGCACAATCACTAGTGGATTATTATCTGGTAAAGGGGAAAAAAAATGAAATTCTAACCAAGTTGCGAAAATCCATGGACGATAGCCATGCAACTGAAAATCTTTTCGAAGAATTTTGCGGCTTCGTGCTGGGCTTAAACGCCGACAGAAACGTTTGTTTCCGAAAAGTACGCAAGGATCTCGCTGCAAACGAATGGGCCCTGTCCCAGATAATTCAAGGCAGCACGATCCCGACGTTTGTCATCGACAAGGATCATACGGTCACTCACTGGAACCGGGCCTGTGAAATGCTCACGGGGTTTTCGGCGGAAGAGATCGTCGGTACCGATCGTCAGTGGAAGCCATTCAGGCCTGAAAAACGGCCATTGATGGCCGACCTGATACTGGATGGTGTTTCAGAAGAAGATCTCTGGCGCCAGTACACGACCCGGTGGGAAAAATCCGATCTAATTGAAGGTGCCTATGAGGCGGAGGAGTTTTTCCCCCAATTGGGACGGGACGCCAAATGGGTTTTTTTCACTGCGGCTCCCATCAAGGCGCCGGATGGTTCGACTGTCGGTGCCATTGAGACGCTTTGGGATAAAACCAAAGAAAAACTCGCCGAACAGGAGCGTGAACACCAGAACAAAGAATTGGCTCAAAAAGTGCGGGAATTGACGGCCAATGAAAAAGCCATGTCGCAGATTATCCTGGGCAGCACGATCCCAACATTTGTGATCGACAAGGATCATACGGTTACCCACTGGAACCGGGCGATGGAGAAACTCACAGGCTATTCGACCCGGGAAATAGTCGGGACCAGAAAGCAATGGGCTCCTTTTTATGAGAAAGAGCGTCCCTCAATGGCGGATGTCATTGTCGACCAAATTGGCGAGTTGGAAATCAGGAAATTATACGGAACAAAATGGCGCAAATCGTTGCTTATCGAGGGGGCTTATGAAGCCGACGTGTTTTTTCCAAATCTGGGCAAGGATGGAAAATGGTGTTGGTTCACGGCCGCACCAATAAAAACCCCCGAAGGTGAGGTGGTCGGCGCGATTGAAACCATTTGGGATAAAACCGAAGATAGAAAAGCTGAGAAAGAACGGGAACGGCATACGAGAGAGCTTGCCACTTATTGTTCAATTTACGCAACGCTTAGCGGCCCATTAAGTCTCGAAGGCCGAATTAAGGCGGCCATTCAGGAGGTTGCCAATATATTTCTGATTGACGGCATTTGTATCTACATACTGGATAAAGATGGAAAGTTCTACCTGCAATACAACTATGGCTACTCCGAAAATTTATGTTACCGCAGTAGAGTCGCCGGCGAAGAAAGCATGATATCGCGTGTGGCTATGCACGGTAAAACCCTTGTTTTCAGTAATTTGCCGGATTTAAATGAAGATGATATGAACCTTTTGAGGCAGGAAGGCTTGCGGTCGCTGGTCTATATTCCCATACTCGATAAAGAGAAAAGGGCCTTTGGTGTCATTTGGGCGGCAAGCAAAAATACCGGACATTTCGGACCCGACGAAACCCGCGCCTTAGAATTAATTGGAAACCGAATAGGGGTTGCCATTGAAAACGCCATGCTTCAGGAAGAAGTTAAGAGAAAAGCCGATTTCCAGGGGAAGTTGATTGGGAGCTCAAACGATGGAGTCGTGGCCACGGACGGCAAATGGAATATCGTTATTTTCAATCCGGCGGCTGAGAAGATATTCGGCTATTCCGCTTCCGATGTCATCGGAAAGATGACCATCAGGGAGATTTATCCTCCCGCAATCATACAAAATCTCGATGAGCTTCTGGCCGCCGGCAGCCATGAATGGAATCTGCCCTGGCGCGAGACGGCGATTACCGCCAAAAACGGGGAGGGTATTCCGGTGAGGTTTTCCGGCAAAATTTTGCACGCCAGAAAAAGAATGATGGGCAGCGTTGCCTTTTTCAACGATCTCAGAGAAATTAAACGTCTGGAAAAGGAACTGGTCGGTGCGGAGAGGTTAGCGGCTATCGGACAGACAGTGGCCGGAATGGCCCACGGCATAAAAAATATTTTGCATGGGCTCAAGGGCGGAAGTTACCTTGTGAATATTGGAATCAACAAAGATAACCCCGACAAACTCAAAGCCGGCTGGCAAATGGTGCAACGAAACATCGGACGGACATCGGACCTGGTACAGGATTTACTCTCTTATTCAAAAGGTAGAGAACCTGAGTATAAAGCGTGTTTTCCAAATGAAATCGCCGACGATGTTTGCGAGCTGATGAAAGAAGTCGCCGGCGAGAATGATGTCGTGATTGAAAGAAAACTTTCCGAGTTGATCGGTGAGGTCGTCATGGATCCGCGCACCATTCACAGCTGTCTTCTGAATCTGGTGTCAAATGCCATCGATGCCTGTCGATATGACGATAGTGTCACTAAAACGCATTGCGTCACAGTGACCTCCACTCTTGAAAGTGACAATTTTATCAGATTTGACGTCAGTGACAACGGCTCCGGAATGACCGATGAGGTAAAGGAGAAGATTTTTGGTTCCTTTTTCAGCACCAAAGGGTCGCAGGGTACCGGCCTGGGATTGCTGGTCAGCAGGAA